>JALZNL010000145.1 GCA_030857715.1 Actinomycetota bacterium
GAGCTAGAGCCCGACGACCTGGCAGGCCCCGACCTCGGAGATGCGATCCCACCGGCCAGCTCGACCATCGCGCGCTCACTACCACGAGGCGCGTCCGGTGGCCTCTCGTAGGGCCCGCAGGGCCGCCGTACGATCCATGCCGGTGCCTCCTATGAGATCGACCGCCGAGGAGTGGATCTGGTCGACGAGCGCGTTTACGCCCAGGTTCCTCGCCAGGTCCTCGTGCTCCTCGAGCAGCGTACTGGCCATCCTCGCGGCCTCCAGGGCCAGCCGGCGCGTCTCTTCGGGATCTCCAGAGGTCTGCAGGTAGTCGGCCAGGGCCTCCGTCGCCCGGGCCAGGCCGCGGATAGCCGCGGTCAGGAGGGGTTCGGGGGCGGGATTTTCGGGTTGGACCACGCTGAGCGCGGCGCGGGCCAGCGCCCGGACGTCGCGCACCGTCAGGTCTATCTGGTCGGCCGCGGCGGCGTAGAGGTCCATGTGTCCGAGGCTCCCCCGCCGGGGCGGGGCGAGGCGGGCGGTCTCCCGGCCGGCCGCGACGGCCTCCTTCAGCCCGGCCACCCGCGCGTCGATCTCCCTGGCCTTCACGTACGCCCCCTGGGCCCGCCCGGCGTCGCCGCTCTCGAGGGCCGACGCCACCTCTTCGAGCACGGCGGCCGACTCCTCGAAGAGCGGGTACGCGGCGTCTTCGACCATGCGCTCGGGGTCTACCGGGAGCAGCGCGTTTATGAGCAAGGCAGTGCCGCCGCCGATCAGCGCCTCCAGGAAGCGCTCGACCGGGAAGCCGACATCCGAGGGCGTGAAGGTGAACATCATGATCATCGCCGAGATTGCGGCCTCCTTCACGCCGAGGTCTCCCCCGCCCAAAAACACGGCCACCGCCATCGCCAGGACAACGAAGACCCCGGCCTGCAACGCGCCGACGCCCACGACGGACAGGAGGAGGTCGGCCATCGCGACCCCGAAGGCCACCGCGAGCGTCAGCTCGACCGCCCGACGGGTGCGCTCGCCTACCGCAAGCCCGAGCGCGATGACCGCCGCTATCGGGGCGAACGTTGGGCGATCTATCCCGAGGAGCAGGACGGCAAGGAACCACGCCACGCAGGCGGCCAACGCCGTCTGGAGGATCGGAAGCCATCCGCTCCTGAGGCGGAGGGCGCCCGAGTGCAGGCGGTGGCGAACTACTCGAACCATGAGAACTCACCCCCGGCCGCCTCCGGGTCCTCCCTCTCGTCAAAGAGGCCGAAGATGCGGAGAACCACGGCCTTGTTCTCTTCTGCCGACACGATGGCCTCTCCACCCTTGTTGCGCGCGCAATGGAGGCATCATACTATCCGGACGAAGCTCGTTGACAATTTCCGAGATCACGCCCTAACAGGCAGTACGGTGAGCAGGACGCGAACGCGCGATCGCCAGCTCCAGCTCGGAGACCGCTCCGGTGACCCGGGCGCGAAACCTGAGCCCGCGCCGGTTTGTACTTTGGCGGGCTAGTAACCTGAAATGCCTGAAATCTTCAGGTCGACAAAAACCTCCGCACTTCTTCGTTGAAGGTCTCGGCCCGCTCGGCGTGAGGGAGCAGCGCGGCGTCCCTGAAGATGCGGGGCTCCGCGCGGGGGTTGTTCCGCGTAAAGCTGTTGAGGTCCGAGACGGGGACGGTCTCCGCCTCCTGGCCCCAGCAGACGAGGCTCTTGTGCGGGACCCTCGGCCAGAGGTCCGGGATGCCGAGGTTGAGCTTGCCGGCGACGAAGGACGCCGGAAAGTGCCTGGACCCCGGCCCGTGGCCCGCCCGGTGGTAGTCCTCGACGACCCTGTCCGTGACGAGCGCGGGGTCGTGGTAGGCCATCTTCTCCAGGTAGTAGCGGATGCCCGCCCGCGAGACGAGGGCGTGGTAGAGGGTGTCGCCGAGGATCGGGGCCTCGAAGAGGCCGAGGACAGCGTCCCCGAGGAGGCCGGAGGAACGGTCTAGGGTCCCCTGGCCTGTGGGACAGACGAGGACGAGCTTCTTGAAGAGCTTCGGGCTCCGCACGGCGGCCGGAACGACGAGGGCCGCTGTGAGCGAGCTCGCGACGAGGTGCGTGCCCACCCCGATCTCCTCGTGGACGAAATCTTCCACCTGGGAGGCCACGTCCTCAGGTCCGTAGCGTCGGCGGGGCTTCTCCGAAAGGCCGCACCCTAGCAGATCCAACGCGTAGACCCGAAAACTCCCGGAGAGTTCCTCGAAGTTCTCGCGGAACTCCAGCGACGACGCTCCGGCGTAGACGCCGTGGACGAGCAGCAGCGGCTCCCCCTCCCCCGCCACGGAGTAGGCGAGCGTCCGGCCGCGCCACCGGAAGCGCCGCGCCGCGCCGCCCAGCCCCGCCGGTGGACGCCCGGCCCCCTCAAGCCTTCTATTGAGCACCCAGAGCCCGCCGACGAACCCCGCCGCCACAGCCGCCTTCAGCCTGACCATCAAACCCCTCCGTCTCCCGAAACCTTCGGCGGACCGGATCGTACCCGATCTCTGCCGCCCGCGAAAAAATCTTCTTGACAAACCATCCATATACCTTGACAATTGAGTAATTAAGTCGGTTAAGTAAACGGCTTCACAAAACCATAACGGATGGGACTGGCGTGGACCGGGAGAGGTTGGTAGACGAGATCGTGTTGTTGTTGCCGGTGTTGGGGCGTGAGTTGGGGCGTCCGGTCCCGTTGGAGATGGAGGCGTCGGTGCGGGCCGGGGCGCCGGAGCACGCGTTTCCGTCCGACGCGCACGTCTCGCCGGGGCACATACAGGTTCTCATAGCGCTCGCGAGGGGGCCGTGTTCGGTCGGCCGTATCGCGGACGCTCTAGGGGTTTCGCGTCCGGCGGCGACGCAGCTCGTGGACAGGCTCGTCGAGCACGGCATGATCGAACGCCGCCACGACCCGGCGGACAGGAGGGTGGTGCTGGTTGACTACGTGCCTGGCATGCACGAGGTTGCGCACAGGATCATGGACGTCCGGCGCCGGCAGTTGAATGCCGCCCTCGACAGGTTGACGGAGCAGGAGGCGGGGGCCTTCTTCAAGGGCTTGAAAGAGATCACGGCGGCGCTCGGCCGGGTGCCCGGAGAGGATAACTAGTGCAGGCAGTCGTTCGCTGGTGTCTGAAGAACAAGTCCGTCGTCTTCCTGGCGGCCTTTATCCTGATAGCGGCCGGCGCCTACGCGACGACGCGCCTCAACCAGGAGCTCTTGCCCGACATCGAGTTCCCGCTAGTGACCGTCTCGACGCCGGTGCCAGGGGCCGGTCCTGACGTGGTGGACGAGCAGGTCACGCAGCCCTTGCAGGGGGCCGTGGAGGGGATAGAGGGCATCGAGGGCGTCCAGGCGACAAGTTCGCCCGGGTTCTCCGTGCTCGTCGTCGAGTTCGGGCTCGACGTCGACACCGAGCAGGCAGAGGATGAGATCAACGACGCCATCACCGGCGTCTCGCTGCCGGATCAGGCCGCAGCACCCGAGGTCGCCCGCCAGTCGGCCTCGCAGTTCCCCATCCTGAACGTCTCCCTGTCGGCGAAAGACGGGGACCTCGCCCGCGTGACGGAGTACGCCGAGGACGAGGCCATACCGCTCATCGAGGACGTCGAGGGTGTTGCCAGCGCTGACCTCGTCGGGGGTTCCGAGCGCCAGATCGAGGTGAACCTCAAGCCCGCCGAGCTCGAGGAGCGCGGCATCCCGGCCGAGGCCATAGTCGGCGCCATCTCAGGCTCGAACGTGAACGCGCCCGTGGGGGAGGTGAGCGTGGACGGACAGGCCACCCCGGTCCGCACCACCAGCGAACTGACCACGGTCGAAGAACTGCGCGACCTCCCCATAGGCGCCGCAGCGCCAACAGGAGCGCCTACAGGTGCGCCCGCTGGGGCGACAGCGCCCCCGTCCGCGTCAGCACCCCCGTCTGCCTCGTCCGCGGCGGCGAGTCCCGCGCCGACGGCTGAGGCGCCCGAGCCGGTGCTGCTCTCGGACGTGGCGGAGGTGCGGGAGGTCAGCTCGGACATCTCCGGCGTCTCCCGGACCAACGGCGAGCCGAGCCTCGGCCTCAACGTGGTCAAGGAGCCGGAGGCGAACACCGTCGAGGTGGCCGAGGGTGTTACGGTGGCTTTGGCGGAGGTGCGGGAGGACCTCGGCGAGGACGAGGTGCTCGTGGTCTTCAACTCGGCGGAGGACGTCGAGGAGTCGGTGAACGGGCTCGTCGAGAAGGCGCTCATTGGCGGGCTTCTGGCGGTTGGGATCATCTTCCTGTTCCTGCGCAGCCCGCGGGCCACGCTCGTGACGGCGGTCTCGCTTCCGACCTCCATCCTGGCCGCCCTGCTCTTCTCCTGGGCGGACAACCTGACGCTGAACATCATCACCCTGGCGGGGCTGACCATAGCCGTCGGGCGTGTGGTGGACGACGCGATCGTGGTGCTCGAGAACTCCTACCGTTACGTCCAGGAGGGCTTCGAGCCGGAGGAGGCCGCCCTCAAGGGCACGACGGAGGTCGCGAGCGCCATCACCTCCTCGACCCTCACGACGACCGCCGTCTTCCTGCCCTTGGGCCTCGTGGGCGGCATCGTGAGCAAGTTCTTCCTCCCGCTCTCCCTGACGGTCGCCTTCGCCCTGCTAGCTTCCCTGATCGTCTCCGTGACCGTCATCCCGGTACTCACCAGCGTCTTTATCAAGCGCCGCGTGAAGCGCGGGGCGAGGGTCGAGGAAGCACGGGGGAACGATCGCGAGGCGCCCGACGAGGGCTACGAAGAAGACGCGTACCTCGCGGACGAGAGCCGGCGTTCGCGCCGGGGACGGCGGGGTCGCGGGGCGCTGCGGACGTTCGGGGTCGCGCTGCTGGTCCTTGGCGTTCTCTTCGCCGGGGCCGTGGTGGCGGCGGGGACCGGGCTGCTCGGCGGGGTGCCCGGTCTTCCTGCGGGCGTGGTCGATGCGCTGGGCGGCATCGCGGACGCGGTCCGTGGCGCGGTCGCCGGGGTGGACACGGGTTCGCCGGTGTTCCTGGTGGCGGCTGGGGCTGTTGCGGCGGTCCTGATCTTGGTGCTGGCCATCCTCGCCGTGCGGGCGGCGCGGCGTTCGGCGGCCCGCGGCGGCGGCCCCGGGGATGGGATGCTCGTCGAGCTCTACGCGCCGTTGCTGCGCTGGAGCCTCAGGCACCGGCTTGCGGTCCTCCTGCTGGCACTCCTGGCTTTCGTGGGCGGGCTCGCGGCCATACCGTTCCTGGCTGTCAGCTTCTTTCCGCCGAGCGAGGAGCGGCTCCTGCAGGCGACCGTCGAGCTCCCGGCCGAGACTGACATAGACGAGACCAGCGAGGAGCTGCGGCCCTTCGAGGACTTCATGAACGGGGACCGCGGGGTCGAGGGTTACCAGCTCTCCATCGGCGGCGAGGACAACTTCAACCCGGACTCCCCTTTGCGCACCGGGAACCAGGCGCAGGCCTTTATCGTCGTGGACGAGAGCGCCAACGTGCAGAAGACCCTATCCCGGCTGGCCGGGGAGGGGCGCGACCTCTACAACGAAGGCTTCCAGGTGCAGGTCTTGCAGCAGGGGCCGCCTGCGGGCGGGATCGAGGTCACCATAACCGGCGGCGACGAGGACGAGCTTCGGCAGGCCTCCGAGACCGTCGTGGACCGTATCGAACAGAATGGAGACATCACCAACGTCCAGAGCGATCTCTCAGAGGTCAGCCCGGAGATAGAGGTGTTCGTCAACGACGAGGACGCCGCAGAGGCCGGCCTCTCCCCGAGCGCCGTCACCACCTCGCTCGGGACCCTGCTCGGCGGCACGGGCTCCCAGGTGACGCTCGGGGACGAGCCCGTCGCCATCGGCCTGCCCGAGGGCTCCGTAGACTCCATAGAAGAGGTAAGGGGACTCCCGCTCGGTTCTGGGCAATCCGTGGGCGACGTGGCGGAGGTGCGGGAGGTCCAGGCGCCTTCGGCCATCAGCCGGTCCGACGGTGATCGGGCCGTGACCGTTACCGGCACCATTACGTCAGAGGACACAAGCTCCGTCTCGGGCGAAGTGAACGCTGCGCTGCCGACGCTCGATCTTCCCGACGGCGTGACCGCGGCTGTGGGGGGCGAGAGCGAGGACATCGAGGAGAGCTTCAGGAATTTGCTCCTCTCCATCGTGGTGGCGCTCGTGCTGGTGTACCTGATCCTGGTCGTCTTCTTCGGCTCCCTCATAACACCGCTCATCATCCTGCTCGCCGTTCCCCTCACCACGGCCGGGGCCTTCGGCGCGCTGCTCGTGACCGGCACGGCCCTGAGCCTGCCCGCGCTGCTCGGCGTGCTGCTCCTGATCGGCATCGTCGTCTCCAACGCGATCCTGCTCGTGGACTTCGCCGAGAACGCCCGCGAACACCACGATACGGTGGACGGCGCGGTCTACGAGGCCGGGAGGGCGCGCCTGCGGCCGATCCTGATGACCGCGCTCGCGACCATCTTCGCCCTCGTGCCGCTCGCCTTCGGGTTTGGCGGCGGGGGGAGCGCGCTCATCTCCAGC
>JALZNL010000146.1 GCA_030857715.1 Actinomycetota bacterium
ACGCGCAAGGGCGACATGATGGGCATGCTCCAGCTCGACGACACCCGCGGCCTCGCCGAGGTGATGGTCTTCCCGAGGGTCTACGCCAAGTGCGGCACCTGCGTGCGCGAGGACGCCGTGCTCAAGGTCAAGGGCCGCGTGGAGCGCAAGGAGGGCATCCCGCGCATAATCGCCATGGAGATGGAGGAGCTCCACCTGGAGCCAGGCCCCGACCCCGTCTACCTCGACGCCTCCTGCTTCGTCGGCCTGCCAAGGGAGTCCGCCGAAGATGCCTTCGGCCTGCTCGCGAAGAACCCCGGCAGCAGCCCCGTCTTCCTCGTCTCGACTGCTGGCGGGCTCGAGGAGCGCGTCTTCGACGTGGAGGACTCCTCCGACCTTCACGCGGAGCTAAAGCAGATACTCGGACCTAGATGCCTCTCCTACGCCCGGATAGAGGCTCCGGCCGCCGAGCCCGAGATGGAGCAGGTGTCTTAGAGGCTTCAGGTATCAGGACTTCTGGTGGAGGAGGAACGTTGGCCGGAGGGGCGCTAAGTTTGCGGGGTGGGTGCCAGTGTGGGGCGGTGCGGTACGCGGCGCGGGTCGAGAACAACGACGCGTACTATTGCCACTGTCGCATGTGCCAGAAGGCTTTTGGGAACCTTTACGGCTCATTCTTCGCGGTTGATCGGCGGGACGTGGCGTGGGAGAGGGGAGAGCCGGCCTACTATCAGTCGTCGGGGATCGCACGCCGCGGCTTCTGCCGGGAGTGCGGCACCCCGCTGACGTTCGAGTACGTGGACGCGGAGAGGAAGATGGACCTCACCGTCGGGAGCCTGGACGAGCCGGGCCGGATGCGCCCCGTCGGCCACTTTGGTTCCGAAAGCATTGTGGAGCCTTTCTTCACCGACGACGGGCTTCCCCGCGAGCGCACGGAGGACAGCGAAGAGTTTGTGCGGCAGTGGCGTGAGGCGCATGGTCCGGGCTCCATGCCGGGGCCGTTGCCCGATTCGTCGAGATCATGACGCCTTCGTAAGGGATCGAACATTGCGCGAACCTGTAGCGGGCGGCAAAATCCAGTGACCTTCGCGCATCGGTAAAGTAGCTGCAAAACTAGGGTATGCACAGATCGTAGCCGCTTACCGCCCTTTCGTTAGACGTACTCCAGTAGCGTAAGCACGACGCCGCCTATCACGCAGTAGGCTATGGTGCCCACGACCAGCAGCACCAGCAGCACATACAGCCGGGACGCTATCGCCACGACCAGCACGATCAGCATCAGCCCGACTTCGGCCAACGTCGGCAGCAACAGGCCCATTCTAAACACCTCCTTCCATCAGGTTGCGCCCGGTCGAAAGGCCGGGCAAGGATTGGAACCCGGGGGACAGGGATAGCGCGGAGGGCTGGAGAGATAGTTGATCATGTATCATATTCGGGAGATGCTGCCGGTAGTGGAGGAGCGGTGGTAGGGAGCGCCTTGGGGAGACAGACCAGTAGGGCCGGATGGCCCTGGCGGTCCCGACCACGGGTGGTTCCGCCAGGGCACAATAGACCTGCGGAAGTTCGAGCGTTACCTCTTCGATCCCGAGCACCCGCAGAACGAGGGTAAAGCCGAAGGATGGCGGAAAGTCTTTGGTCTCGGACCTGGTGACGCGGTGGTCGCCGAGCGCCTCATCCGTGAGCAGATCGATCAGGCGGAGATAGTAGAGCAGGAGCCGAAGGGACGCTATCGGCGGTGGGAGTTGCTCATACCCGACTGCGTTGGTCCAAACGGCAACGTCGCGCCTCTCTTGACGGCCTGGGCGTTAGATCCCGATAATAAGTTGCCGCACCTGAGTACCTCGTTCCCTCGTCCACCATAGGCGAGTACAGTACAATGAGACCGCAATGAGAAGAACGCCGCAAAAGACTTACAGGGAGTTCGATCCCGTGGAGATCCCCGACGCCGTACCAGAATTGGGCGTACAGTCCGGCGACAGAGGTGTGATCGAGCACATCTACGACGGCGGCAGGATGCTGTCTGTCGAGGTGCCGAAACCCGGTGGCGTCAGCGCTGGGTTCGTTGACATCGACGTATCCGGCGCCGAGCCGCGTGTGGTCGCGTACTCCAAGTTGAGCGCCTGAATACAGCTTTCTAGTCACCCGCGACGGAGTTTCCTCCCGCTCTTGGGCCGGATGAAAAACCTTCTGTAGCCTCTCACCGGCTTGTGCGGGTTGCGCCCGGTCGAGGATTGGAGCTTCCCGCTGGCGCGGGTGAGGTCGTGGGCGAGTCTATTGGATCAGCGATTGACGGTCGGGGGTTGTACCTCGTGCGTGATAGAGGCTAGGATTGATCTTTTGGCACGTACACACGAGAGGGTGACTCGATGACGGACACCATGACCGAGAAGATAGTCTTTACTCGCGGCGTCCCGCCGCCCGAAGCGTTCCCGACGGAGGAGATGGGGGCCTGCTTCGACGCCGCGGTGCGCGGGGACGCGGCCACGGTACTGCAATACGGGCAGCAGCGGGGGTACGCACCGCTGAGGCGGCAGCTCGCCGAGGAGTACGGGGTCTCCGAGACGGAGATACTCGTGGGGAACGGCTCTTTGCAGTTGCAGGACCTCGTGGCCTCGTACCTCGCGGGACCGGGCACGGCGGTCTTTACGGAGCAGCCGAGCTACGACCGCGCGATCAAGACGTTCCGCAGGCGTGGCGCCCGCGCCGTCGGGATACCGCTGGAGGAGGACGGGATCAGCGTAGACCGCCTGGAGGCGGCGCTGGCCAGGGAAGTCCCCGCCTTCCTGTACCTCGTGCCGGACTTTCAGAACCCGGCCGGGGCGACGCTCTCCCTGGAGAAGCGGCGCAGGATCTTGGAGCTCGCGAGCGAGCACGACTTCTGGGTCATAGAGGACATCCCTTACCGCAAACTGCGCTACGAGGGCGAGGACCTGCCGCTCTTGCGCGAGATCGACGCCTCGCGGGTCATCACGATGAGCTCGTTCTCCAAGCTCCTCTCGCCCGGCATCCGGGTGGGGTTCATGATCGCCCCTGAAGGCCTCGTGGACGCCGTGACGGCCCTCGGCGAGGACACCTACCTCGCCCCGGTCCTCCCGACCCAGGCCGCCGTCGCCGAGTTTCTCTCCCGCGGCCTGCTCGAACCGAACATCGAACGCCTGAAAGAGCTCTACACCCCCCGCTGGAAGACGATGTCCGATGCCGTCCGCCGCGAGCTTCCCGGCGCGCAGGCCTTTATCCCCGGCGGCGGCTTCTTCGTGAGCGTGATGCTTCCGGGAGAGGCGAATACGGAGAACCTCGTCGGCCGGGCGGGAGACGCGGGCCTGGTGCTGACCCCGGGCGCCGCCTTCTTCGCCGACCCCGAAGACGGCGAGGCCGTGCCGGGCGACCGCTTCGTGAGGCTCCCCTTCTGCGCCGTCACGCCCGAGCAGATCGAAGAGGGCGTCAAAAGGCTGGCAAGCCTCTTGTAGGCTTCAGGTTTCAGGCGACAGGCGTCAGGTACGGGTTATCAATGCCTCTGGCTGGTACGTGACCTGTGGGCTGCTACGGTGCCGTCGCGGACACGGCGACCTTGCCGGCATCCGGGTATTCCTCGTAGGGCGAATCTCTCTAGAGTGGCGCGAACAGGTCCACGTGGTTGCCGTCGGGGTCGCCCACGACGGCGTAGCGTTGACCCCAGAGCGCGTCCCAGGGTTCCTTGCGGCCGTGGCCGAGGGCGGCCAGCTCCGCGTACTTCTCGTCGACGGCGGCGGGGGTCGGGAGGAGGAAAGCCAGGGCCATCCGGTGGCCGCCGGCCGGGGCGGTGTAGTCCGGGTAGAGCCCCTCTATAAGCTCCGCGGCGTCCCAGGCCACGCGCAGGCCGCCTGGCGTCGTCGTCTCGGCGTGGGGCTGGTCTTCCGAACCTTCAGGAACATCAAGCCCGAGCCGGCGGTAGAAGGCAAGCGAGGCCCGCATGTCGCGGGTCACGATGCCGACGAGGTCCAATCGTGCGTCCACGAGGTCTCCTTAAGTCGTTCGATGGTATGAGCTTACCGGGTGGTGGGGATCTCCCAACGGCGAATAGGAAGCAGACGTGCAATTCCGGTAACATGGGCGGAAAGGATGAAGGGTCGTACGCGCGACGGCGGGGAGGAGAGGCGCATGGAGACATCGGAGGCCAGGGAGGGGCGGTCGGGGCATCCACCGCTAAAACGGGGGATAGGACGGGTGATGCTCCTGTTCTTCGTGATCGGGGACATAGTGGGGGCCGGGATCTACGCGCTCGTGGGCGAGGTGGGGGCGATCGTGGGCGGGGCCATCTGGGCGGCCTTCCTGGCGGCCTTCGTGCTCGCCATCTTTACCGCCGCCTCCTACGTGGAGCTGGTGACCAAGTACCCGCGGGCGGGCGGGTCGGCCACCTACGCCCACAACGCCTTTCAAAACCCGTTCGTCAGCTTTATCGTGGCCTTCGCGGTGGTCGCCTCCAGCATCACCTCGGCTTGCGTGCTCACGCTCGCGTTCTCCGGCGACTACCTGAGCCAGTTCATCAACGTGCCGACGCTGGTTTCGGCGGTGCTGTTTCTGGTGCTGGTGTCGTTCATCAACTTCTACGGCATCTCGGAGTCGGTCAGGATCAACGTGGTGCTGACGTGCGTGGAGCTCTTCGGGCTGCTCCTGATCGTCCTTATCGGAATAGCCGCGCTCGGCACCGGCACGGGCGACCCGGGGCGGGCCTTCGAGTTCAAGGAGGGCTCGGCGGTGCTGCCGGCTATCCTGGCCGGCACGGTGCTCTCCTTCTACGCTCTCATCGGGTTCGACGACTCCGTGAACGTGGCCGAGGAGGTGCAGGGGCCGAGCCGGTCCTACCCGTTCGCCATCTTCGGCGGGCTGGCAGTGGCGGGCGTGGTCTACCTGCTCGTCACCTTTACTGCCTCGATGGTGGTTCCGACGGACGCCCTGGCGGAATCCTCCGGCCCGCTGCTCGAGGTCGTCGAGCGGGGGACGCTCCCGATACCGACTTCCCTCTTCGCCGTTATCGCGCTGCTCGCGGTCTCAAACGGGGCTCTTATCAACCTGATCATGGCCTCCCGCGTCGTCTACGGGATGGGGGACCAGGGGGTGCTGCCCAGGATCTTCTCCACGGTCCACTCGAACCGGCGCACGCCCTGGATCTCCATCGTCTTTACCTCCCTGGTGGCGCTCGCGCTGCTCATCACGGTGGGCCGCAACGACGAAGCCTTGAGCACCCTGAGCTCGACGACCGTCGTGCTGCTCCTCTCGGCCTTCATCGTTGTCAACGTCTCCGTGCTGGTGCTGCGCCGCGATAGGGTGGACCACGAGCACTTCACCACCCCGAGCGTGTTACCCATCCTCGGCATAGTGGTGTCGGCCGCGCTCCTGATCTACACTGCTATCAGTGACATCGCCGTCTTCGGGCTCGCGGCCCTGCTGTTGGGAGTGGGCGTCATCCTCTACGTGGTAAACGTCTTCGCCAAGCGCAGCCTCGACCGCGAGGGCCCCGAGGCGCGACGGGATTGACCCGGCGCCTCCCGGAATTTTGTACCGGCGGCCAATTACGGGCCGGTGGCGCGTGGCGTATTCTGGCGCCGTGAACGGTAAAGAGAGAACCCCACGCACGGACGGAGCCTGGAGGTGATCCACGACGAGTCGACCCCGACCGGGCTGAAGCCCACCTTCTTCAACGAGGTCTTCGACGGGGACGGCGCGGCGCGGGCGCACTACAGCTCCCTGCTCGACGCCCTGGACGCCATGAGAGAAGGGGAATTCGCCGGGCGGATCTCGCGCGCCAACGAGCGGCTGCGGGATCTTGGGGCCACCTTCGTCCTGCCCGATGACCCGGACGACGCGGGCAGGATCTTCCCTGTAGATTGGGTGCCCAGGATCATCCCCACCGACCACTGGCAGACTCTCTCCGACGGTCTCTCCCAGCGCGGGCGCGCCATAAACGCCTGGCTGCGAGAGGTCTACGGCGGCGACCAGGACGTCGTGCCGGAGGAGGTCGTCCGCGACAGCGTCTTCTACAAACCCCATACTTTCCCGGGAGGGGCGCCCGTCCACGTCTACGGCCCCGACGTCGTCCACGTCGAACCCGGTGAGTACGTCGTTCTCGAGGACAACGCCCGCGTCCCGAGCGGCATCGCGTACTCCGACGTCCTCCGCCGCGTCGGGATGGAGATCCTGCCCGAGCTCTTCGAGGGCTACCAGGTTGCGGGGATCTTCTCGTACTACTCCCGGCTTCGGGAGACGCTACTTACCGCCGCCCCGCCTGGCGTGGACGAGCCCAACGTGGCGGTCGTCACCCGTGGCGAGCGGGACTCCGCGTTTTTCGAGCACGAGCGGATCGCGCGCTCCTGCGGCCTCCCGCTGCTCACCCTCTCGGACTGCTTCGTGCGCGACGGCGAGGTCCGGGTCCGCCCGGACGGCCGTCGCCTCGACGCGATGTACCGCCGCTTCGACGAGGACTACGTGGACACCGACCTGCCTGAGATGAAAGAGGTCTACCTGAACGGGAAGATA
>JALZNL010000147.1 GCA_030857715.1 Actinomycetota bacterium
CGTTCAGGGTGGCGACGCAGAGCTCGCATGGCGCCTCGGGGTCCGAGGCCGCCTCCACGATGATCGGCGTGGGGTCCTCGGCGGCGGCGAGCTTCTCGGCGAGCCAGGGCGGCTCCTCGGCGTGTCCGATCTCTTTTAAATAGCTGTAGATGTTGGGGAGCCCCCGTCCGGAGCATACTCTCTCGTAGCTGGCGTGCCCGAAGCGGTCCAGGAGGTACCGCAGCAGTCCCAGCTCGAGCTCGTCGGTGGGGGCGAAGTCGGCGTGGCCGCCCTCGGAGGGATGGGCCCGGTAGCCCGTTCCTTCCCGAGTAAGAAAAGCCTCCCCGAGCCCGGTGCCTGGTGCGATCACCGCCAGGGCACCCTCGGGATCCGGCTTCCCTCCGTTCAGAGTGTGGAGGTCTTCGGACCCCAAGAACGGCGCGGCGTGTGCGATCGCCTCCAGGTCGTTGAGCAAACGAACCGATCGTAGGCCCAGGGCTTCCCCTAGACGTGCCTCGTCCATCTTCCAGGGCAGGTTCGTGGCCGCGGCCTCGCCGCCGGCTACCGGGCCGGACACGCCGAAGCTGGCGCGGTCCACGGGTAGGTCGGTTTGCGCCAAGAACTCGCCCGCGAGCGCCTCCAGGCTCAGGTAGCGGGCGCTTGTGAAGGTTGCCTCCGCCAGCGGCGTAGTTGGCCCATACTCGGGAGAAACAATGCTCAGGGCGGTCTTGGTGCCGCCTATATCGCCGGCAAGCAGCATGCGGTTACTCTCCTTCTTCGACCTGCATCCATGGTGGCTCTTCGGCGTCATGGGAGCGCGAGGAGGGCCAACCCGCGGTTCTTGCGTTGTTGGGTGTCTCCGGCGAGCAAGCGAGCTTCCCTTGGCTCGGAAACCCGACCGCGCCGTACTCGTTCTTTGCATCCGTCATCCGTTTCCTCCTTGTCTAACCATGCGTACTGAGCGCCCGGTCCAGATGGACGGCGGCGCTTATGAGGGAGAGGTGGGTGAAGGCCTGGGGGAAGTTTCCGAGGGCCTCCCCGGAGCGTCCGATCTCTTCCGCGTAGAGTCCCAGGTGGTTGGCGTAGGAGAACATCTTCTCCAGGGCGAGGCGAGCCTCGTCCAGTCGCCCGGCCTGGGTGAGGCACTCGACGAGCCAGAACGAGCACATGCGGAAGGTTCCTTCCTCACCCTCGAAGCCGGTGTCGGCGGCCTCTTCCAGGTTGTAGCGGTAGACGAGGCTGTCGGAAGCCAGCTCCTCCTGAATGAGATCCAGGGTCGCGAGCCAGCGCGGGTCGGTGGGCCCCACGAACTTGACCAGGGGCATGAGGAGGAGAGAGGCGTCGAGCGCCTTGCCGCCGTAGTGCTGGACGAAGCTCTTCTTCTCGGGGTTCCAGCCTTTCTCCATGATCTCCTCGTAGATGGCGTCCCGCCGCTCCACCCAGCGGCCTTCTCCGGCGGGGAGTCCCCGCTGGCGGGCCAGACGAACCGCTCGCTCGAGCGCGACCCAGCTCAACACCTTGGAGGACAGGAACTGTTCGCGCCCGCCCTGTACCTCCCACATCCCCTCGTCGGGCTCCCGCCAGTTCTCGCTGAGCCAGTCGAGGATGCGTCGTAGGTTCTGCCAGAGGTCGTGGTCCAGGGGAGAGCCGTACTTGTTGCTCAGGTAGGCCGCGTCCAACACGGCCCCGTAGAGGTCGAGCTGGAGCTGGGTGTGGGCCGCGTTCCCCAGGCGCACCGGCCGGGAGTTCATGTAGCCGGAGAGGTGGGAGAGCTCTTCCTCGGGGACCTCCGCCCGGCCGTCTATACCGTAGAGAGGTTGGAGGCGGCCGTCTGCTTCCTGGCAGCGCTCCCGGAGCCAGCCCATGAAGTTGCGGGCTTCCTCGTCGAATCCCAGCCGGATCAGGGCGTAGAGCGTGAAGCCCGCGTCTCTGAGCCAGGTGTAGCGGTAGTCGAAGTTGCGCCCGCCCCCTACGGCCTCCGGCAAACCCATGGTCGGAGCGGCGACCAGGGCCCCAGTCGGGTCGTAGACCATGAGCTTCAGCGCCAGGGCGGAGCGGTTCACCATCTCCCGCCACCGGCCCCGGTAGGTGCTCTTCGAGATCCAGCGCCGCCAGTAGTCGAGCGTCTTTTGTAGCAGGTCCCGGCACTCCACCTCCGAGAATACGTCCCCCGGCCCTTCGTCCTCTTCGAGCCGCTGCAGCACGAACGTAGTGCTCTCTCCCGCCTCCAAGGTGAATCGCGCGCGGGCGCTCCGGCCCGGGCCTTCCTCCAGCCGCACCTCGGCCGCGAGGCCCAGGTCCATGTCCGCGCCCGTAAAGACCGCTCCTTTCTCGCCAAGGGCGATGGTGTGCTCCTGGCGGGCGTAGTTGAAGGCTGGCCGGCAGTCGACCTCGAAGGTCATCTCTCCCCTTATGACCCGCACATCACGGATGAGCCTGTGACGCTCCGTTTCGTCTCCGATGGGCATGAAGTCCAGGATCTCGGCCACCCCTTCCGGCGAGAGGTAACGGGTCAACAGCACGTTGGTGTCCGGGAGGTAGAGCTGCTGGCTGCGAGCGTAGTCGAGGGGTCGCAGCTTGAAGTGTCCGCCTTTCTCGTCGTCGAGGATGGCCGCGAAGACGCTCGGCGAGTCGAAGTGGGGAAAGCAGAGCCAGTCTATCGACCCGTCCATGCCTACCAGGGCGACACTGTGCATGTCCCCGATGATCCCGTAGTTCTCTATCGGCTGATAGGTCATATAGCTCTCATCTCCTGGTCCCGCTCTCCAGCCAATCCAGGGCGACGGCGGCGGTCCAGGACTGATCGTCGGAGCCCAGGAGCTCGCCTGTGAAAGGCTCGAAATACTCCCCGAAGCCCCCGCTCTCGAGCTGCTTCAGAGAGGCGAGGAGCAGCCGTTCGGCCCTCTCCGGCTCGCCGATCCGGATCAGGGACCACCACAAGAGCCAGTTGAAGACCGGCCAGACTGGTCCCCGCCAGTACCTGCGGGGATCGAAATCGGGGTCTTCGGGGCTGGTGCTCGGCGGCAGCGGCCAACGCAGCTCTGGATCTCCGAGAAACGCGGTCGAGTCGAGGACTTCGAGGAGGGCTTCGAGGCGATCAGGGTTTCCGACGCCCGCTATGAGCGGCGCGAAGCCGCCCACGGTGCGCGCCGGCAGCGGCCTGGCGGCCCGCAGGTCGTAGTCTAGGCAGAGCCTGAGTTCGGGGTCCCAGCGCTCTTCCAGCCCCCGCAGGCCGCGCTCGGCCCACCCTTGAATCATCGAACGCTCCTCGTCGGACGCCCTGGCAACCTCGGCGATCTCCAGTAGCGCTTCGTTGGCCCTTACCAGGATCGCGCTGAAGAGGACATCCTTCACCAGGAACGGATGGGATTCGTAGATGGCGCCCTCGTTGCAGCGCGCGCGCTTGATCAGCTCGACGAGCCAAATGTAGCGGTCGTACTTCTCCTCGGTGGGTCTTTGGGAGGGATCCGCGACTCCCTTGAGGTCGGGGCGGGGGTGGGGCGGCAGGTCGCCGACGGTGATTCTCTCTAAAGCGCCGTTCCACCTGGGGGAGTTGTCGGTGCCGCTCTCCCAGGGATGGTAGATGGTGACCAGCCCGGACTCTTCCGGATCCCGGATGGTCGCGAGATACCGGTGCCAGGCGAACAGCTTGGGATAAAGCTCTTCGAGAAAACCCCGCGCCTGCGCGAGTGCCTCCCCGCCTCGATTTCCGGCGACCTCCCAAATGCGCCGGACGGCCATGGCGTGGACCGGCGGTTGGCACAGGCCGCTCGTGCGGGCCGGCGTGGGCGGGGCGTCGGGGGAGTCCGGCGCAGCCGCGGCCCAGTGCTCCGCGCCCGGGAAGTAGCTCTCCGGCGGCGCTTCCATATTGAAGACGATGTGGGGGATCTTGCCGGTGGCCCACTGGTGGTCAAAGAGCGTCTCCAGCTCCCGCGCGGCTCGGCGAGTGTCGAGGTGGGCCCAGCCGACGGCGATAAAGGCGCTGTCCCAGCTCCACTGGTGGGGATAGAGTTCCGGGGCCGCCTTGGTCCAACCTCCCTCGTCGTTCCGGCGCAGAACCCCCTCTGCCCGCGCGGCCAGTCCCCCAGGCTCCCGGGAAACGTCTTTCGGATCAGACATCGATATCATCTGAGTGCCAGCCTCCCTTGCCGCTCTTATACGTGTTCAGCAACATAACTTATTTCAATCGGGATGACGGTCGAGCGCATCGGGAAGCGGAACGAAACATCCATCCTCCCGCCGCGACCGCGAACGCCGTCGGCACGGTAGGACGATCTTTAGGCATGCGCCGGTCGTTCTCGGTACCCAACCGCGAGCCAACCCTTCGATCGTCACGCTGCTTACGCGCCTCTTGCCAAATCCCTGAAGAAGTGTCAAAAGGCATCACCTCCTACCTCGGACCCGAGAATCATCTCCACCGCTATCTCCGCTTCCATGTTCGGGGAATGTCGCACGCCGGGCAGTTTGCAGGTTACGTAACCTCATGGAGAATGGGCCTGCGAAGGGTAAAGTCTGATCCACATCGACTTACAAACTCCCTTATACTCGTCGCGGTTCAACAGCAACCGCATTGTGAGTGTAAGTGATTACGGGAGACTTGCGGGGAGCTTACGATTCTCTTAATTGTATTCTTTGGATCCTGGCGTAGGGCCTTCACCCGATGGTCGCCCGCGACGCAAGCTGAGTTGACCGGCCCCCATTCTTTGTACCAGTCACGATGGGAGTCTTGGCACGCATTGTAGCCTCTCCGTGTCTTCTCCCGCTCCAGGATCCTGGAGCGGGAGCTTTTCGAGTTGCGCGAACTCCGCCGGCGTCAGGTAGCCCAGCGCCCCGTGAGGTCTGTGATGGTTGTAGTGTCCGCGGTAATCCTCCGCCATGTGCATCAATTTAAGCGATGGCGGCCTCCTCTCCCGACTTCGTGAGGGCCAAAAGTTGCTGGGCGGTGCCGGGCTGCTTTCGTCGCTTGTCCACCCGGCAGCCCGCCTCCATGCAGCGCGCGATGCTCTCGAGAATCCGCACAAGCCGCCGCAAATCGCCCAGATCACCGGCCATGGAAAGCGCCATGCGGCGCACCGTGCGCGCCGCTTTCACGAGGCTGCGGCCCGCCCTTCTCCAGCCACCGGCGAGGATCGCCCAGTGTCCCACGATGAGTCCGATGAGCTTAGCGTAGACCTCCGAGAGAATCCTTTGGGGCTTTTCGGAGCGGCTCTTGTCGAGATGGCCGTACCTCTTCCACAGATCAAAGAGCTTCTCTATCTGCCATCTGGCGCGCATCACGGTAAGCGCCTCCTCGATGGTGAGCATCCCGGCGGGGGTGTCGGTTACTAGGATAGTCCACCCGGCCAGAGCCGTCCGCTCTTCGCTGAGCGGCTGCCGGCGCTGTTTGGCCCCCTTGCGCAGACGGCGGCGCCTCTCGTTGGCGACCTCCTCGGGTACGCGGGAGGCCAAGAGCCTCGCCGGAAGCCTCGCCCGCGCCCCCACCTCGACCTCAAGCTCCACCTCCCCGTCCTCGAGGTCGCCGAGAAGGGAGGCGAGATCCATGCGGGCGCCCTGTGCGTCGTAGAGGGCCGTACCCGCCATAAGGCGGGTGAGCCAGTGGCAACCCCTCGCGCTCAAGGAGCCGAGGAGCGCCAGGTCGAAGAAGCCGGGATCCGCCAGGCGCAGGGCGCCCTCCGGCATCCGCGCGGCCCCGAGCGCGAGCGTCCGGTCGTGGGAGCGCCCCGCCCCGAGCGCGACGCGAAGCCCCCCACCCAAAAGCTCGAGCCTCGCGCCGACCTTCAAAGCCGCCTCCTTTCCATGCCCCCCGCCACAGCCGGGATGAACCTCCTTCAGTTCGCCGGGCGGCGCCACGACCGTCCCGTCATAGAGGTAGACGCCCGAAAAACGCTCCAGGACGGGGATGGCCGCTGCCTCGGCCATGGCGGTATGCCTTACACCCGCGAAGCCGTGGAGAATATCCCGGTCGATCGTACAGTCGGGGAATCGATCTGGCGACGCTTCGATACCAGGAATATGGTACCGGGTGGTCTCGTGCTCGACGGCCCCAATCCCTATATACAAGAGCACGAGGCTAAGTATGGTCCGCACGGGTACATGACCCTAGAGATCGAGGATGAGCACTTGGTAGAGGTGGTTCACACCCCTACGGGAGAGGAACTTTACCGCCAGGAGATTGGAGGATAACCTCGAAGGGCATCGCTCGAATTCCCACCGGCGCGATGGACTATGCGTTTGCTAATAAGTTGAGCGAAGTTGAGCGCTACGGACCAGAGATCTTGTTCCCTTACCGTCGTCCCTTTCCGAGAAGGCCTGTATGATGTATGCTCAGCGGCACTGCTAGACGCGATGGGACTTGTAATACCGTTCCAGTATATTAGTGGCATAATGCGCTCATGCCAAACATAGACTATCCATGGGCAATAACCGAAGACGAAGAAGAACTGCTGGGACTCGAGAAGCGCCATCGCTACATCGCTGCACTCACCTGTCCCACCGGGTG
>JALZNL010000148.1 GCA_030857715.1 Actinomycetota bacterium
CCCCCGGCGGGCGGGGATAAAGAAGGACCACAGACCAGGCGAAAGGGGATCGGCATGAGGACGAAGGCGACGAGGAGAAGGGCGGCGCTGATACTGGCCACGACGGGGACGATGCTCCTGCTGGCCTGCGGGCTCGCCCTGGCGGCGCAGGTCATCTCCTGCCAGCCGGGCAAGGCCCGCAACGGCACCGCGAAGTCCGACACCATGCGGGGCTCCAGGGCCGACGACAGGATGTCCGGCCGCGGCAATCGGGACGTCATGAAGGGCAACATGGGCTCCGATAAGATGAGCGGCGGGCAGGGTGCCGACCGGATGAGCGGTGGGTACGTCATGGACAAGCTTGACGGTGGGACTGGCAACGACTTCCTGAACGGCGGGCACGCCAACGACACGATTACCGGCGGTACCGGCTCCGACACCATAAACGGCGGCCCCGGCAACGACACCGTCTTCGCCGCCGACGGGGAGCTCGACTCCATAAGCTGCGGCCTCGGTGAGGACGACGTCGCCTTCGTCGATCAGGCTGACCTCGACGCCGAGGGTACCAACATGCAGGACTTTATACGCCTCACGAGCTGCGAGACGATAAACGAGCCCGTTATCGAGGAGTCGCCGGTCGAGACGGCCTCCGCCCGGTAGGGGCGACGCCCGCCTTCGGGCCAGGACGAAGAGAGGGGGCCGGTTCTTACGAGAGCCGGCCCCCTGCTATTGCCGGGAATTCCCGTCTACGCACGCTGGAGCGGGGACTCGTTGAGGCCAAGCCAGTAGAGCTTCAGTTGCCCGACGACCTCGAGGAACTGCTCGAAGTCCACGGGTTTGCGGACGTAGGAGTTGGCGCCCAGGCCGTAACCCTCAAGCACGTCCCGGCGCTCCCTGGAGGAGGTCAAGATCACCACGGGCAACAGGCGCGTGCGCTCGTCGGCGCGCACGCGTTCGAGGACCTCGAAGCCGTTCAGCCGCGGCAGCTTGAGGTCTAGCAGGATCAGGCGCGGCATCGTATCCTCTGGACAGCCCGCCGAGAACAGGTATTCGAGCGCCTCGACCCCGTCGCGGGCCACGACCACCTCGCCGGCCATGCCGTGCTTCGCCAGCGCCCGCAGCATCAGGAGCTCGTCGTCGGGGTTGTCCTCGACCAGCAGTATCGCCCGCTCTTTCATCCCTCTCCGGTCCAGCCGCGATGCGCCACGATTTCCTCGGCTTCCCTGTGCCTGATCTGGTCGGCACAATATATTCTCCCGGGTGCCGCGACGCATCCCGCAAAAGGGTGATCTTGGCCGTCCGAGCTGTCGGATTTCCCGGGGCCTGATAGTGGAGAAGCGGGCCGACAAAGGAGGGGGGAATAGGCGTCGGCCCGGCTCTAATAAGGGGCCGGGCCCAAGGAGGGGGAAAGGGCTCCGACCGCTTGATCGGGAGTATCCTACGCGCGACGGTGGTCCCGCATCCCCCAAATGAGTGATTTTTTCCTAGCTACCATTTGCCCCGAACTGGTGCTGTCAATAGAATGGGCATACCTTTCCGATGGACGCGACGTTGCTCATCTCGCCCAGGCGGCTCCCCGGGGCGGGTGCCTAGATGGGTGCCCCGCTCAGGGTACTGCTCGTGGAGGATTCGGAGAACGACGCTCTGTTGCTCCTCAGACAGCTCAAGCGCGGCGGCTACGAGCCGTCCTCCAGGCGGGTGGACAACGCCGGAGAGATGGCGGCAGCACTCGAAGATCAGGCCTGGGATCTCGTCATCTCCGACCACTCCATGCCGTCCTTCAACTCGCTGGCGGCGCTTGACCTCGTGCGGGGCAAAGGCTTCGTGGACTTGCCTTTCATCATCGTGAGCGGCCGGATCGGCGAGGACGCGGCGGTCTCGGCCATGAAGGCGGGCGCCCACGACTACCTCATGAAGGATAACCTCGCGCGCCTCAACTCCGCCATAGAGCGGGAGCTCAGGGAGGCCGAGGTCCGCAGGCGCCGCCGCGAGGCGGAGGCGGCGCTGCGCGACTCCGAGACACGCTTCCGATTGATGATCGAGCAGTCCCCCCTGAGCATCCAGATCTTCTCCCCCGAAGGCCGGACGCTGCGGGTCAACCGCTCATGGGAGGAGCTATGGGGCGTCACGCTCGAGAAGATCCCGGGCTACAACGTGCTGCAAGACCCTCAACTCCTCGAGAAGGGCTTGATGCCCTACATCGAACGCGGGTTCGCCGGGGAGGCGACGGTGATCCCGCCGGTCCAGTACGAGCCGGAGGCGTCCATACCGGATATAAGCGAGGTCGCCTACCGCTGGGTACGGGCTTTCATCTACCCCGTCAAGTCCGCGGACGGGAGCATCCAGGAAGTGGTGCTCATCCACGAGGACATTACGGAGCGCCTGAAGGCGGAGGAGGACCGCTGGCGGGCCGAGGAGAACTACCGCTCCATCTTCGAGAACGCCGTGGAGGGCATCTTCCAGACCACCGCCGAAGGCGAGTTTGTGACGGCCAATCCCGCCCTGGCGCGCATGTACGGCTACGCCTCCCCGGAGGATTTGCTGGAGAAGGTCAGCAACATAGGCGACCAGATCTACGCCGACCCCGGCCGTCGGGGGGATTTTATCCGCCTCGCCCGGCGCGACGGCCTCGTGCAGGATTTCGAGATGCGGGTCAGCCGCGGGGACGGGAAGACGGCCTGGACCTCCGTGAACGCCCGCGCCGTCCGCGACGGGGCGGGGGCCGTCGCCGGCTTCGAGGGCTTCGTCAAGGACGTCACCGAGCAGAAGCGTGCCGAGGAGGCCCTGGGAGAGATCCGGGCGGCCGAGCGCCGCCGCATCGCCCGCGAGCTGCACGACGTCGTGTTGCAGGACCTCACCTACGCCCTCCAGTCCCTGCAGGTCATCCCAAGGATGCCGGAGGGTGCCGACCGCGACGGGGAGGCGAGGCGCCAGGTGGAGGCCCTCAAGCGTTCTGTGGCCGGGATCAGGGACGCCATCTACGACCTGCGCCTGGAGGGCGCGGCGGAGCAGACCCTCGCCCGCTCCCTGGAGTCCATCGTGGGGCTGAGCCGCCAGCTCTCGCCGGGGTGCGCTTTCGAGTTGTCCTTCGGGAACGGCTTCCCGAAGGACGGGCGTGGGCCGCTGGCGGTCGAGGTCGCGCGCATAGTCCAGGAGGCACTCGCCAACGTCAGGCGGCACTCCGGCGCCGGACACGCCGCGGTGCGCCTCTCGGCGCGGGACGGCGAGGCGCTTGTGGAGGTCCGGGACGACGGTCGGGGCTTCGCCCCGGGCACGGCCGCCGGGATGGGGCTCACGGGCATGCGCGAACGGGCCGCGGCCCTCGGTGGTGAGATCGAGGTGGAGGGCTCCGCCGGGTCCGGGACGCGGGTCTCGCTGCGGGTGCCGCTGGCGGTCCTGTCGGGCGGGGAGGAGGTAAAACGCGCGGACGCTTGAAAGCCGGTGCCCCGCGTCCTCGATACTGTTATATTCTTCCCGTCCGGGGAAGCCGCAGGCAGGTTTGCGAAAGGAATTAGATGCAGCGGATCTTGCTCGTAGAGGACCACGCCTCGTTCCGTCAGACCCTCGCGTACATCTTCAACGGTGAGCCGGACTTCGAGGTGGTCGCCCAGGCCGGGTCTCTCGCCGAGGCCCGGCGGACGGCGGTCGGCGTCGGCGCCGACCTCGGGATCATAGACCTCACGCTTCCTGACGGGGAGGGCATGGACCTGATCCGGGAGCTGCGCGAGGCGAACGGTGAGTTCGCCGCCCTGATCCTGACCGCCAGCCTGGACAAGACCGAGCACGCCCGCGCGGTCGAGGCGGGGGCGGCGGGCGTCCTCCACAAGTCCGCCGACGTGGACGAGATCCTGGACGCCGTCCGGCGCCTGGCTGCCGGCGAGACCCTCCTCTCCCAGCAAGAGATCGTCGAGCTTCTCCGCCTCGCCGGCCAGGCCCGCGAAGAAGAGCGCGAGGCCCAGGGGAGCATAGGCCAGATCACACCCCGCGAACGCGAGGTCCTCCAGACCCTCGCCGAGGGCCTCTCCAACAAGGAGATAGCCGCACGCCTCCACATGAGCGTGGACACCGAACGCACCCACATGATGAACATATTGAACAAGCTCGGCGTCCACTCGCGACTGCAGGCCCTGATCTTCGCCGCCCGCCACGGCCTGGTGGAGTTGAAGTAGGCTTCAGGCGTCAGGTTTTAGGCATCAGGTAAAGCCGGCCCACGGCTCTTACAACAGTTCCCCTTCGCAGACGTACTCGGCGGGGCCTGTCATGTAGACGGGCTCTGCTTCGCCGTCCCAGTCTATCCGGACGATGCCGCCGTCGAGATGCACGTTTACGGGGGTTTCGGCCAGGCCTGCGCTGAGCACCGCTACCGCCGTTGCGCAGGAGCCGGAGCCGGAGGCGAGGGTCTCGCCGGCGCCGCGCTCCCAGATCCTCATGCGTACTTCGTGCCTGCTCCGGACGTGGACGAACTCGGCGTTCGTCCCTTGAGGGAAGAGCGGGTCTTTCTCTATGGGCGGGCCGACGGCGCGGAGGTCCAGCGATTCGAGCTCCTCTGCGTCTTGCAGGAACGCGACGGCGTGGGGGTTGCCCATGGAGACGCGGAGCAGGCGGAAGCCGCCGGCCTCGACCTCCGTGTCGAACTCCGGCGGGCCCATGTCCACCCGTGAGGAGCCGTCCGGGGACAGGACCACTTTCTTTACGCCGGCTCCGGTCGCGACGGTCAGGGCGTCGCGCTCCACCAGCTCGTAGTCTCTGGCGTAGCGGGCCAGGCAGCGCAGGCCGTTGCCGCACATCTCAGAGTACGAGCCGTCGGAGTTCAGGTAGACCATCTCAAGGTCGGCGTCGGGGGTTGGGGAGGGCACGAGGATGCCGTCGGCACCCATCCCGAAGTGCCGGTCGCAGGAGCGGCGGGCGAGCGCGGGCAGGTCGATGCCTTCGACCTCGCCGGGGTCGAAGATCAGGAAATCGTTGCCCGCCCCGTGCATCTTCGTAAAGCGCATAATCCCAAAGATTCTAATGGCCCGTCGCCACGAGGACCAGTCAGACGACAAGCGCAGAAAACCCTTGGGAAACGGCCCATCCTCCCGTATCTTTCGTGGGTGAAAAAAGAACACGTCTATCGCAGGAGGAGGATCGGGGCCCTGTTCGTCGCGGCCGTGCTCGGTTTCGCCCTCTACGCGGGCGGCGGGGCCGGCGCCGAGCCGCCCACCGTGCTCTACACCGTGGAGCCCGGCGACACCCTCTGGTCCGTCGCGACCGAACGCTACCCGCCGTCCGAGGACCCGCGGGTGACGGTCGAGGTCATCAGGGACGCCAACGACCTCCCGGACGCCCGGATCTACCCCGGCACGCGCCTGGAGCTGCCCGCGGCGGGCTGATCCCCCGTTTGAGGTTAAGGCCCACAGGGTAGGAACGCGGGTAACAAAAGCTCTTCGAAGGGAGCGTGACCGTGTATGGCCGGGATCGAGAAGAAAGCCAAGGAGGCCGTCGGGGGCAAGAAGTCGACCGGAGGCAAGAAAAAGTCTGGCGGATCGCCGGGGAAGAAAGCCGCGAAGTCCGCGAAGCGTCTTCTGAAGTAGGAGAACACGGGCGAGATTACGTGAGGCCGGGGCGTTTTGCCCCGGCCTTTGCCTTGCCCGCCGGGCGTCTTACTCGGAGGAGGAGCACCGTGGAGGGACGCGGAGAGGTCTGCCTGGCCGAGGAGGCCGGACGCCTGCGGCGCTCCGGCCTTGGGGTCGATGAGGTGGCACGCCGCATGGGCGTGGACGCGGCCTGGGTCGAGACCGTGGTCAGCGCGAACGAAGGGAACGAGGAGCCCGCGCCGGAGAAGGGTTGAAGGTTCCACGAACGTTCCGTCGATAGGGTGATTCACGGATCGCCCCTACCGTCGGGGGATCGCTGGGTGGTATGGCGTGGTTATCTGCGGACGGGACGATGGGGTTCCGTATCGCAAGGCCCGTTCCGGAGCGTTTGCGAAGAGGCCGAATCTCTCCGTGGACCCCACGAGCCACCGATTCTATTCGGTTGCTGAAAGCTGACCGCTTCTACCCTTCGACCCTTCCGCCGAGGTGCTTGGCGAGGAACTCTTCGGCTGCGGCGTAGAACTTGAGGCGGTTCTCGGGGCGGGCGAAGCCGTGGCCCTCGTCCTCGAAGAGCAGGTACTCGTGTTCTATGCCGCGTTCCTTCATGGCGGAGACTATCTGCTCGGACTCGGCTTGCTTGACGCGGGGGTCGTTCGCGCCCTGGGCTATGAGCAGGGGGATCTCGATCCTGTCCACGAAGAACAGCGGCGAGCGGCTCTTGAGGAAGTCCGACTCGGTCTCCGGGTCGCCGACGCGCTCGGTGAAGGTGGCGATGAGCGGCTTCCAGTAGGGCGGGACGCTCTCTATGAGGGTGATGATGTTGGACGGACCCACGATGTCCACGGCACACCGGAACAGGTCCGGGGTGAACGTGGCCCCGACGAGCGCCGCGTACCCGCCGTAGGAACCCCCGTAGAT
>JALZNL010000149.1 GCA_030857715.1 Actinomycetota bacterium
CGCAGGCCCGGCCCGCCCCTTCTTCCGAACGCGCGTCTCAACCAACCGGCCACGGGGACAGGATAGGACAGCGGGGAGACCGGCGCGAGGCTTTCGGGGGCGTCAGATCCCGGTGTTGCGTCGGCCGCCGACCAGGTCGGAGATCCAGGGGTACCGGTAATCCACCCCCTGGTTGACCTTGTAGGCGGCATACGCCATGTGCACGAACGGGACGAGGGCGAGCAGGACGCCCAGGGGCACCATCACGACGGAGGCTAGGCCGAACGTGACGAGCGTCAGGATGAACGCGACGAACGCGTAGCCGATAAGGATTACCATCCACGCTACCTGGTACCAGAGGGATTGCAGGGCGTGGAAGGCGACCCGCGGGGAGCGGTCCTTGTACATCGCCCAGATAACCAACGCCCCCACAGGACCCAGAAAGCCGGTGAAGAGGTTCAGAAAGATCGAGAGGTGCGCCAATGCCGACCAGGTGTTCTCGTCCCTCGATCCCATCATCGTCGTGGTGGGCCCGCCGGGGCCTGAACTGCCGCCCAACCGGCCCGACTCGGGCTCGACGCCGTAGTTGTCGCGTTCTTCGGTCACGGGCGCGCTCCTTTTCTCTCCTGGGTGCCTATCCTAGCTTACGCAGAGGGATACCGGAAGTTTCCCGGGCTCGGCCGACCGCCTTTTGCGATGGTCACCCCGGCGCCTGGCCGGGGTCTTCGCGGTAGGCCCAGAGGTCGGTGTTGACGCGGAAGGGGCGCCTGTAGGCGTTGCCCAGCCTGTCGGTGGCCTCCAGCGAGAGCCGGACGTTGCCGGCGTGGCCTTCTCTCTCCAGCGTGTTGGCCAGACGGGTGAGCGAGAACCTGTAGCCGACGCCGTTCCCCGGGACAAGTTCTACCGGAAGGCCCTCCGCCGCGCCTGACCCCGCCACGTTGGCGGCGTCTTTGGCGAGGTGCAGGGGTAGCACCCTTTTCTGGACGGGGTCCAGGACCATCCGCCGCCCGAGCGGTCCCCCCTCGCGGAACACCAGCCTGACGGCGCTGAGGTATGCGACCCTCTCGCCTTCGTTGGAGATGGCGAAGCGCACCACCGGGGAGCCCCGCGGGTACCCCACGCCGTGCTCCCGCAGGAAGTCTCCCAGCCGCAGGTACAGCCCCTCCTGGGACTCGTCGTGCACCTGGGGAGTGGGGGAGCCCGGCAGAGGTCCCCCCTCCGGCACGCCGGCCCGGTACTCGTAGCGGGCCCGGATCTTGAGCCTCGGCCTCCGATCCCTCCTCTGAAGGTAGAGGTTGAGCAGCGAGAGCACGAGCGCGAGCACCGAGACCACCGTGGGCCCCGCCCCCGCCAACTCCTTACCCATCATGCGCCCAACACCGTCGCCCACCCCCCGGAACCATCCCACGTCGAAGCCCGATAGGCCCGACGTGGGAATGCTCGTCTTTTTGTTTTCACTGTACTACAAACGATCGTTTGTAGTTTACGGGGAAATGGGGTAGAGTGGATGCAGGCGGCGCTACGGGGTGAGAATGACGCGGGAGAACTGGGGCAAGAGGCTGGAGATACTGCGCCACCTGGCGCGTGGGGAGACGCGGGGCGGGGGGGCGCCGAGCGTGCGGGAGGTCGGGGCGGCCGTTGGTTTGAGCAGCAAGCAGACCGCGCACAAGCACCTCAAGAGACTGGAAGAGCACGGCTACGTGGAGCGTGGGGAGGGTTGGGCGAGGGCGCTGCGCCTGACGCGGAAGGGGTGGGAGGTGGTTGGGGTTGCGCCGCTGCTGGGGCGCACGGCCGCGGGACACGGCCTCGAGGCGGTGCCGAACGAGGGCGAGTTCTACTCGCTGGGGGCGGAGTTGATGGCTTCGCGGTCCGGGAGGGGGAGGTACCTGTTGCGGGTGGTGGGGGAGAGCATGCTGGAGGCCCACATCGCCGACGGGGACATCGTGGTGGTCGAAGAAGACGAGTCGCCGCCAGATGGCGAGGTGGTCGTAGCGCTGCTCAGGGGCGGGGAGGAGGTGACCATCAAGCGGCTCTACAGGGAGGGGGATCTCGTCCGTTTGAAGTCCCAGAGCGAGGGGTACGAGGACGCGCTGGTCCCCGCGGACGAGGTGAGGGTCCAGGGACGGGTCGTCCAGGTCGTCCATCCGCCTCGCCGCCCGTGAAGGGCCGCCCCGAGGTTAGGCTTTACCGGGCAGTTCGGGCCAGGACCTCCTGCATGCGGTCGAGGGCGCGGGAGATATTCTCCCGGGAGTTGGCGTAGGAGAACCGGAGGTGGCCCTCGCCGTGGCGGCCGAAGGCCGTGCCCGAGAGGCAGGCGACCCCGGCCTCTTCGAGGAGCAGGTCGGCGAGTTCTCCGGCGGAGTAGCCCGTGCCGGAGACCTTCGGGAAGGCGTAGAAGGCGCCCTGGGGGGAGATGCACTCTACGCCGGGCAGGTCGTTGAGGCCGGCCACGATCAGGTTCCGGCGGGCGCGGAACTCTTCGAGCATCCGGTCCACGGCGTCCTGCGGCCCGTGGAGCGCCGCGAGGCCCGCGTGCTGGGTGGCGGCGGCCGTGCAGGAGTTCGAGTTGACTTGGAGCTTCGTCACCTGCTCGGCCAAAGTTTCGGGCATGACGCCGTAGCCGAGGCGCCAGCCGGTCATCGCGTAGGTCTTGGAGAAGCCGTCGAGGATGATGGTCCGTCCATCGGGGCCGAAGCCCGGTTCAGAGGCGATGCTGGCGAAGGAGCCCGAGTAGAGGAGGCGGGCGTAGATCTCGTCACTCAATACGGTTACGTCCGGACGTTCGTGCAAGATCTCCGCGATGCCCCGTATGTCCTCGCGCGTAAACACCCCGCCGGTCGGGTTGGCGGGGGAGTTGAGGATCACGAGCCTCGTCTTCTCGCTGAGGCCTGCCCGGAACTCGTCAAGGTCGAACCTGAACCCGTTCTCCTGGCGCAGCGGGACGAAGACCGGAGTTCCGCCGACAAAGTCCACCATCGACTCGTAGATGGGGAACGCCGGGTTCGGCATCAGGACTTCATCGCCCTCTTCGACGAGCGCCAGGATGGCGAAGAACATGATCGGCTTGCCCCCCGGCGTGACGACGACCTGGGCCGGATCTACGTCTATCCCCCTGCTCTTCGCGACGTCGGCGGCGATGGCCTCGCGCAGCTCCGGTATCCCGGCGGTCGGGGTGTAGTGGGTCTCGCCGGAGCGGAGCGCCTGGCAGCCGGCCTCGACGATGTGGTCTGCCGTGTCGAAGTCGGGCTCCCCGATCTCCAGGTGGATGATGTCCTGTCCCCGCGCCTCCAGCGCCTTCGCCTTCGCCAGGACGGAGAACGCCGTCTCCGTGCCGAGACGCCCCATACGACCCGCCAGCTTCACAAAACCCTCCCTCTCCCGTAACGGTCTTCGCGTACTTTACGCATTACACCACGGCGCGGACGCGGTATCATCGGGCCGCTCTAGGTGGCCGGGGAGACGTCCCGGTTTTACGGTTTTTTGAGGGGAGATCTTTGGTCGCGGAACGAAACGGTGGGCTGCGGTTCGACCTTGCCGCCTTCGACCTGGACGGCACGCTGCTGCGCCGGGACCTCGAGATAACGGACCGCACCCTGGCCGCGATGGAGGGGCTGCGCGAACGCGGGATGCGCCTCGTCGTAGCCACGGGCCGGCGATACGAATCCGCCATCGAGCACGCCGAAAGGCTCGGCTTCGACGGGGACGATCCCGTGGTCTGCTACGGGGGATCGATGGTCCGCCGGATGGACGGGGAGACGCTCCTGCACCGGACGTTGCCCAAAGAGCTTGGTCTCGAAGTCCTCGAGTGGGCCGCGGGGCGCGGCCTACACGCCCGCGTCTTCGTGGACGGGCGCGTCATCACCACCCCGAACAGCCCGGCCGCCCTGCGGTTCTCGAGGCGTTTCGAGGAGCCTGGCGTCGTCGTGGTCGATTCCCCGGCAGAGTGGCTCGCCGGCGCGCAAGAGGAGCCGACCAAGGTCGTGATCGTGGACCACCCCGACGACGTAACCGGATGGCTAGAAGAGGCCCAGGAGGCGTTCCGGGGCAGGCTCTTCGTGACCCGCAGCCTGCCGCACTACGTCGAGGTCGGGGGCCTCGAAGGGACCAAGTCCACGGCCCTCGGGTTCCTCTGCGGGCGGTGGGGGATAGACCCGAAGCGCGTGCTCGCCTTCGGGGACGCGGACAACGACGTGGACATGCTCCGCTTCGCCGGCTGCGGCGTCGCCGTCGGCCCGATGACAGACGAGGTGCGCGAGGCCGCCGACGAGGTCGTCCCGAACGTGGACGAGGACGGGGTCGCCCTCTACGTCGAGAAACTTTTGGAAGGTTCCTGAACGTGCCAGAGCTGCCGGAGACGACCGTCATCTCCCAGGACGTGGCCGCGCTCGCCGCCGGGCGGGAGGTCTTGCGGGCCGAGGTTTTCAGGCCTGACGTGACGAACGTCGCGATGCAGGAGTTCCCGCGACGGCTCGTCGGTCGGAGGCTCCTCGGGACGGGCAGGCGGGGCAAGATCATCGTCCTCGACTTCGGCGACGTCGTCGGCATCATCCACCTGGTCATCTCCGGCCGCGTCCTCCGCCTCCCCGAATGGCAGGAACCCGACAGGATAAACACCGCCGTCCTGGAGTTCGACGGCGGCCTGATCCTGGCCTTCACCCGCCTCTGGCTCGGCTACTTCGACCTCTACGAACTCGGCGAAGAAGAGAACCACCCCCTGATTTCCCGCCTCGGCCCCGACCCGTTCTCCGAAGACTTCACCGTCGAGTACCTTACGCGGGCCTTCGGGAGAAAGGCGAACATAAAAGGCCTCCTCCTCGACCAGTCAGTTATCGCCGGCCTCGGCAACATCTACGTGGACGAGGTCCTCTTCGCCGCCGGCGTCCACCCCACCCGCAGGGCGAACACCCTCGCCCCCGAAGAGACGCAGAAGATACACGCCGCCACCCGCGACATACTCCGCCGCGCCATAGACCTCCGTGGCACCACCTTCGACTCCTACCACGACGCCTTCGGCGAGACCGGCCAGTACCAGCACCACCTCCAGGTCTTCACCCGGGCCGGCGAGCCATGCCCGCGTTGCGCGACTCTTATAGGCAAGAGTCGCGTCGCGGGTCGAGGAACCTACACGTGCCCGACATGCCAGCCGTTGTAGGTTTCAGGCTTCAGGTTACAGGCTTGAAGTAACCGCACTCTCCCTGATGTAGAGCCTGCGTCGCCACAACGACATCGCCAGACTTTCTCTCGGTGCCACGCCCTCCACGCCTACGCTCCGAACCGCAGACCTGATGCCTGAAACCTGAAACCTTACCGCGTCTCCTCTATGAGCTCCGGGTTCTCGTCGGCAAGGTCTCTGGCTTCGGCGTAGGCCTGCTCGGCCCTCTCGTAGTCGTTGCCGACCTGTTCGAGGAGGTTCTCTGCCTCTTCACGGTTATCTTGCAGGGCGGGGTCTTCCTCCAGGAGGGCGTAGAACTCTATCTCGCGGTCTTCGGCGGAGATCTGGGCCTCCATTGCGTCAGAGAGGGTGCCGGCGTAGCGCTTCACGGCCGGGTCCACGTCGAGGTCGTTCACGCCGCCTAAAGAGTCTCTGGCGTCCTGCAGCCTGGAGCGGGCCTGCTCCATCTTGTCCCTGGCCTCCGTTATGCGGTCCTGTTGGGCGGAGGGGTCGTTGCCGGCTTCGATCTGCTGTTTTACGTCCGCGTAGGTGCCGCGGGCATCTTCGAAGAGCCTGTTGTGCTCATCGATGGCCCCGTTCGCCTCGGTGATGGCCTGATCCGCCCTCTCGCCCGGGCTCTCCCCGAAAACGCCGGAGCAACCGGCAAGGAGGAGGGTGGAGAGCAAGATCACAACGGAGAACGCCCGACGGTTTATCATGTGGTGCATGAGCGAGGGAAGTCTACCGCCTTTCGGAATCTCCGGACCGAGGTCCGTGCCGGGCGCGATCAAGCGCGTTCTCGGCCGCCTCTTGGGACGGCCGCGCCGCGGAACACCCGAGCCCGCGCCGGACCCGGACGTCGTATCTCGCGCGGGGACGGCCATCGGGCGTCACGCCGGCGAGCACGCCACGCTCTTCGAACGTGCGGAGCGGCTCTCGGCCAAGGCCAGCCGGTTGGAAGAGGCCGGCACCCCCAGCGAGAGCGCGAACAACCGGGCCACGCGGGCCAGGGAAGAGGTCGAGACCGGCCTGGCCGCGCTGCGCGACGCTTTCGCCGCCTCCGAAGGAGAGAAGGGCGGCCGGGCCTTCGACCGGGAGGTCGTCCAGAGGTTCCCGGCGCTCAGAACGCACGGCCGGAACACCTGACGTCACCTGCGGAGACCCCGCTCTCTTAATCCCCCGAAGTGATGGAGCCGTAGGCCTGTCTGGCAAAGTTGCGGGCCTGCGGTCCAGTCTTCGGGTTCAGGAACAGGAAGCCGACGGCCGCCAACAGGAGGAGGAAGAGGAGCTTTCTGCCCCCGCCGCCCTGGCGGACCTTCTGGCCGCGCACCCGCT
>JALZNL010000150.1 GCA_030857715.1 Actinomycetota bacterium
CGTGGGCTCGGAGATGTGTAAAGAGACAGGCGAAGAGCACCATGATAAAGATGGTCGGCACGACCACGGCCCCGAAGCTGATCAGCGCGTAGCCGGGGAAGAACATCAGCATCTGCTCGTAGAAGAAGAAGAACCACTCGGGGCGCGGCACGTACTCCACGGTCGCCGTGTCGGCCGGCGCGGTGAGCGGCGCGGGGGCCGCGTACGAGAGCACGGCGCATGCGATGAGGAGGAACGTAAAGACGTAGGTGTCCTTGAGGACCTGCCCGGGGAAGAAGCTCATCGTCTCGTCCGGACGGTCGTAGACGTTGTCCTCGGTGATGACCTCTTCTTCTACCGGCTTGTTCTTGCCCGTCGCCGGAACGTATACCATGACCCTGCCTCTCTCCTAGTCGACTGGCCGCAATATAACAGCGGCCCGCCCCAGACCTCGGTAAATACTCTTACTCGTCCCTGCCGTTGCTCCGACCGTTCTGTCCATCTTCGTCGTCGTCCATCTCGAACCCGGCGTACTCTTCCAGCCGCTGACGCTCGTGCAGCTTCGCCAACCGCTCGGTGTACTCCATCTGGCTACCGAACACGCCGTGTTTCCTGAAGAGGAACATGTGCAGGCCGATGAATGGCGCTATAGCCGCCGGCAGCAGCCACACGTGCAAGGCGAAGAAGCGCGAGAGCGTCGCAGGCCCGGCCACGTCGCCGCCGAGCAGGAAGTTTATTACGTACCCTCCGACGAACGGCGAGTAGGAGCCGATCTTCATGCCCACGACGCTCGCCCAGAACCCGTCCTGGTCCCACCGGAGCAGGTAGCCCGTGAAGGCCAGCCCGATCACGAGCAGCAGCAGGATGACGCCGACGACCCAGTTCAGCTCGCGCGGCGCCTTGTAGCCGCCGGAGAAGAAGACCTGGGCCATGTGCAGCCCGATCACGGCGAGCAGGAAGTTGGCGGACCAGTAGTGCAGGCCGCGGATGAGCTGGCCGAAGTATGCCTCGTTCATGATGTAGTTGACCGAGTTCCACGCGTGGTCGGTCGATGGCACGTAGTAGAAGAGCAGCAAGATGCCGGTCAAAAACTGCACCGTTATCAGCAGCAACACCGCGCTGCCAAGGGTGTACATCCAGGCGCCACGTTTCGGCACCGGCTCGTAGAGCGCGTGCTCCAGTATCGTGACCACGCCGGTCCGGTGCTCCATCCAGTCCACGACGAACTTGGAAGCCTCTTCGGTCTGGGACCTTATCCTGCCGATCATGCTCTCAGGTCTCCCTCTCTAGACCACGTAGGGCTGCTGCTTGTTCAGCCCCGGCTCGATGTCGTACCCGTGCTTGATGTAAAGGGTACCGTCTTCCCTGATCTCCGCCTGTGTATAGTTGTACATCCCGCGCGGCGGCGGCCCGCCGACGTACCCGCCGTTGATGTCGTAGAGCCCGCCGTGGCACGGGCACAGAAACTCGTGCTTCTCAGGGAACCACCGCACCGGGCAGCCCAGGTGCGCGCACGAGTTCGAGAGGATGTTCAGCTGGCCCAGGATCTCATCCCGCTCGGACTGCGTGAACCCCGAGGTCTTCTGGTCCAGGATGGCCGGTTTCTCCGGCTCGCCCAAAATGTCGCCACCGGAGCCCTGCTGGCCCTGGATCTTGACCGGGGCCTTCCACGAGAGCCAGACGGCGTGCCTCACCGTGAACTCGCTCTCGGACTTCTGGGATCCGGAGAACTTCTCCTGGATCTCCCTGTCGCTGTAGACCTGCTCGATTGGAAATTCGACCTCGAAGACGTCCGGCGTACCCGGTTCGAGGTCCGCGACGGGGCCGACGCGCTGCCAGCCCTGGTCGATGTCCGTCTGGCCGAGCACGTTCGTCTTTATGACCGGGCTCAGGACGAACGCCACCGGCGGTATCGTCAGGATCGCCCCGGAGATGGCGCCAAGCAGGCCAAAGCCCAGGAAGTCGCCGCGGGTGATCGGGTCTTTCTGTAACTCCGCCAAAGCTGTCCCCTTCTAACCCTACTGCCCGAACCCCGTCGGCGGCTGGCCCGGTTCCACGGTGTACCCTGGCTCATTATAGACGGTGAAAGGCACCCTGGAGTTGGACTTCATGAGGCCCATGTTGAGCGCCAGCACCGCCGCCAGCACTCCCGCCGCCATCAGCACGACCCGGTAACTCCTGCCCGGGCTGCCGTACCGGAAGCGCAGCCGGGCGCGCAGGTACGTCACGAACGCGGCCAGCGTGGCGAGCAGCATGACCAGCAGCATGATGTAGCGCATGTACAGGAACGGGAAGTCGGCCAGCGGCGAGACGGAGTAGAGGCCCGCCACCGCGGCCAGCAGGGCGAAGAACCGGATTGGGACGCGTCCTTCCTGGTCCGGGTGCCGCTCGGACCCGAAGTACATCGCGAGGTTGCCGAGCACGAAGAGGACCACCACGAAGATCAGGTTCATCACCAGCAGGTTGGAGGAATCCCCGGCGGTGAGCCGCTCGTAGGACCCGCCAGAGGCCGCGCCGGAGCCGCCTGGCGCCGACATCTTTAGCGAGTACATCATTGCGAACCCGACTATCGGCTGCAGGAGCAGGAACCCGACACCCCAGGTAAGTCCAACGGCGGAGCTCCAGTCGTAGAAGGCCTTGTCCTCGGCGGTCTTGGCGCGGATGTACATAAAGGAGGCCCATGCGGCGAGGGCGAAGGCCGGCCAGGAGAGGTTGGCGAAGGTCCGGTGGAGGACCATCTCGGTGAACATGGGGTTGAAGATCCCCTGCAATGCCGCCCCGAAGCTGGCGACGTTCTGGCTGATGGCCGGGGCTCCCGGCCCGCCGGTGGTCATAAAGGTGTCTATCCCGGTCATGATGACCATCCAGATCCAGATGAAAAAGCCCATCGTGAACCCGAGCGCGATGTGGCGCTTCTTGTTGAGGACGCTGTAGCGGTCCCACTTGTAGTAGTACGAGTACATCCCCCACAGCGCGAGCCCCATCGAGAGCATAGCCAGGGCTATGAAGTAGAAGAAGTGCGTAAAGAGCGAGGTCGTGACCGCCGGGTAGAGCCCGACGAGCAGCACCACGAAGAGCACCGCGAAGGTCGCGCCCGTCGAGAAAGTGAGCACGTTGAACCGGGCCATCGAGTGGGCGAGACGGTCCATCCTCGGGCTACCCGTCCGCGCGCCCCACGCCTGCAGAACAGGTGCCGCCACCGCGAAGCCCACGAAGATCTCCGCGAAGAACATGTGGATGAGCATGGACGCGCCCGTGATAAAGCGGGCGCCCCCGACCTGCTCGAAGCCGTCGGTGACGTTCAACTGGGCCAGAAGGTGCAAGCCCGACAGAGTTACCTCTCCCACGTTCTAAACTCCTCCTAGGCTCCGCTGGTACGGTCCAGGACCGTTTCCCCCGCGGGCGGCCCGCTGGTTGGCCCCCCGGCCCGGCGCAGGAGCGCCTGGTGGACGGCCCGCGGCTCCAGCCGCCGGTCCACTATGTAATACATCGCGTCCCCGCGCTGCATCGCCTCCCGGATGGGGCGCAACAGGCGCCGCTCGCGGGTCGAGGCGAAGACGAGGACCTTTCCCATCTCGAAGGCCTGGTTCCAGGCGCCCGCCTCCTCCTGCGGGGCCGCCATTTCCATGAGAATAGGGTCAACCCCCACCCGGCTCATGGAGCCGGCCACGAGGATACCGGCGAGCGAGATAAAGACCATGAGCGTCGGTATGCCTATGGCCGGCGCGGTGATCGCGAAAAAGGTGCCGATGATGATGAAAGAGGCGGCGAAGCCGAGCACCACCTCGAGCCCGCGCTTGTCCCCCGGAACCACGATGTAGCGCGTGCCCTCTGGAAAAGGCTCGGGGTCGCTGAAGTCTTCGCGCTTGAGGACGACGGTCAAATCGTCCCGGTCCACGCCCAGCTCCCTGACCTCGGTCACGGCCTGGTTGAGCTGCGAGCCGTCGTCGATCACACCGACCACGGTGTACCAGGGGGCCTGCTCCGGCACCTCCCGCCCTTCCGCCAAAATGCTACCTCCAGCTACCCCCGAAGAGGGACGTAGAACCGCGCTTTTCGAGCCGCCCGACAGCATAACACCGTCGCGGCCCTCCATACTAGTCCGTCCCCAACACCCCGCGGGAATCTCTTTCACACTTGGCATGCCTCGGCATTGTGAAGGCTTACCTATCCCGCCCGGCGCGCTGGGTTAGACTGTCGGTCGTGGATACGCGCGACACCAGCCGGCTCACGGGCCCCGGCAGGCAGGACGAAGAGCTCCGGGAACGGGGCCTCGGAGCCTGGATCCGCCGCAACCCCTCCCTGCTGTTGCGCCTGTTTATCGTGATGGTCTTCTCCTTCGCCGCCTCCACCGTCGCCTCGAACTTCTCTTACGGTCTGGAAGGCGCGCCGACGGTCTTGAGCGTCGAGCAGCTCAACTCCGGCAGGCTCCCAGCCGGCACCGAACTCGGCGATTACGTCCAGGTGCGCGGCACGGCCACCGTCGGCGAGAACCTCGACCGCGTCGGCCTGGAGGACTCCGAGATAGCCATCTCCTCGCGCTACAGCACCAGCTACTTCTATTTCCGGCTCCAGGATACGCAGGACAACCTCCTCATCCAGACCACGGAGACCCTTCCCCAGGACCTCAAAGACCCGACCGAGCGCGTCTGGTCCGGCAAGCTCGAGAACGTCGGCACCGTCATCTTCCACGACACCACCCAGCAGGGCCTCCAGCGGGCGGGCCTACCCACAGGCGACAGCATCCCCGTCATAAACACCGGCGAGACGCCGCAGTACCTGCGCCAGATCTTCCCCGCCTACTCGGCCATCATCGGGCTCTGGCTCCTCTCCGTCGCGTGGCTCGTCTGGAAGAAGAACTCACCGTTTATCGGGTTGTAGGTTCTTAAAGGTTTCAGGCTATAGGCATCAGGCTTCAGGATGGTAAGACCGGGCCGCTTGTGATTGCGACGCTCTCTGAAACTGAGCGAGCGCAGGCAGAAGAGCGATATCGACGCGGTTCAGCAGTGCTCTTTCTTGCTGATGCCTGAAACCTGATGCCTGTAGCCTTCCTTGTTATATTGGCGACGCACATAGCGGACGGCCTAACGAGGGGAGACGGTACTTTGGGAGCGTTCTTCAGATTCTCCGAGCGGGGGACGAACTTTCGTACGGAGGTGCTCGCGGGCCTCACGACCTTTATGACGATGGCCTACATCATCTTCGTCAACCCGGCGATCCTCGGCACGGAGGGTACGGGTCTTCCGGTATCGGGCGTCTTCTTCGCGACGTGCGTGGCGGCGGCGGTGGCGTGCATCGCGATGGGGCTCGTCGCGAACTACCCGCTGGCGCTCGCCTCGGGGCTCGGCCTCAACGCCATCGTGGCGTTCACCCTCATTCTGGGGCTCGGGCTCTCCTGGCAGGAGGCGATGGCGGTCGTGGTCGTCGAGGGGGTGCTCGTCACGGTGCTCGTGCTGACGAACCTGCGGGAGGCGGTCCTGAACGCGATCCCGAACTCGCTCAAATTCGCCATCGCGGTGGGCATCGGGCTGTTTATCGCGTTTATCGGGTTGAAGAATGCCGGGTTGATCGTGCAGGACCCGGCGACGTACCTGAAGCTCGGGGATCTGACTCAGGGGCCTGTCCTGCTCGCGGTCTTCGGGCTCGTGGTGACGCTCGCGCTCGTGGCGCGGGGGTTGCGGGGTGGGATCTTGATCGGCATCCTCGTCACCGGGGTCGTCGGCATGATCGCGGGCATCGTCCCGCCGCCGAGCGGGATAGTGGACTTCCGCTTCGACACCTCGACCATCGGCGGCGGGGTGCTCGCCGTGCCGCAGGTCCTGCAGATCTCCCTGATACCCGTGATCTTCGCGCTCTTCATGACCGACTTCTTCGACACGATGGGGACCATGATCGCGGTCGGCCAGGAGGGCGACCTGCTCGACGAGGAGGGCCGGGTGCCACAGGCCAAGCGCGTCCTCCTCGTAGACTCGCTGGCGGCGACGCTCGGGGGGGCTACGGGCGCCAGCTCCGTGACGAGCTACATAGAGAGCGGCTCCGGGGTGGCCGAGGGCGGGAGGACGGGGATGACCAGCGTGGTCGTAGGGCTCCTGTTCCTGGTCGCGCTGCCGTTCTCGCCGCTCATCTCGGTCTTCGGCGGTTCCGTGCCGGTGCCCGGCCCCGCAGAAGGCGAGATCTTCGTCTCCCCGGTCACGGCCCCCGCCCTGATAGTGGTCGGCTTCCTGATGATGACCGCCGTCCGGCTCATACCGTGGGACCGCTACGACGAGGCGATACCGGCGTTCCTGACGATCCTGACGTTGCCGCTGACCTTCAACATCTCCTACGGGATAGGTTTCGGCTTTATCTCCTACGTCCTGATCAAGCTCGCAAAGGGCAGGCCCGGCGAGGTCCACCCTCTCCTCTACGTCGCGGCGCTCCTCTTCGCACTCGCGTTCGTGTGGCCCTCCCTGCAGTCGTTGCTCTCCTGAGC
>JALZNL010000151.1:0-5597 GCA_030857715.1 Actinomycetota bacterium
GTAAGCTGAAGCTGCGCGGGGACCCCGTGGCGCTGTTTCTCGTGGACCAGAGGATGCCGAAGATGACCGGCGTCGAGTTTCTGGAGGCCATCTGGCAGTTCCCCGACGCCAGGCGGGCGCTGCTTACGGCTTACTCGGATACCGAGGCGGCTATTCGGGCGATCAACGAGGTCGGGCTGGACTATTACTTGCAGAAGCCGTGGGACCCGCCGGACCAGAACCTCAATCCGAATTTGGATGAGCAGCTGCCGGACTGGCGGACCGATTACAGGCCGCCGTTCGAGCGGTTGCCGCTGGACGTTGGAACCCAGAACGGAGGGTAATTTTGTCGAAAGCGAGTTTGTACGAGGAGATCTGCTCGGAGAGGCGGGAGGTGAACACGCGGGTGCTGAAGCAGGTGGTCTCGCTCGCGGTGGAGATAGCGCGGGAGGGGCGGGAGGGGCGCAAGATCGGGACGCTCTTCGTCGTCGGCGACTCCGGCGAGGTCGTGCGGCGCTCGAAGCCCATGATCCTGGACCCCTTGCAGGGCCACCCCGACGAGGACAAGTACATCGAAGACCCGAACGTGCGCGAGACGATAAAGGAACTTGCCCAACTCGACGGCGCCTTCGTCGTCTCCAACGCCGGGGTCGTCCTCTCGGCAGCCCGCTACATAGACGCCGCCTCGGACAGCCTGGACCTCCCTCTGGGCCTCGGCAGCCGCCACATGGCCGGGGCCTCCATCTCGAAGCAGACGGACGCCGTCGCGGTCGTCGTCTCCGAGAGCTCGATGGTCCGGATGTTCGACGACGGCGAGCTCGTCTCCGAGATAGTCCCCGAGCTGTGGATGATCGAGGGCTACCGCAGCCGCCTCGAAGGCCAGACCCTTACCCGGCAACAGGAGGACGTTACGGTGGTCTCCCGTGCAGAGTAGCCCAGCCGAAGTCCTCGCCTTCTGGTTCGGCGGAGAAGGCGAGCCGGGATACGGCGAGTTCAGGAGCCAGTGGTTCCAGAAGGACGAAGCCTTCGACCGCGAGGTCACGGACCGATTCGCCGGCCTGTACGACGAGGCAGCGGCGGGAGAACTCGACGGCTGGCGCGAGGAGGCGGAGAGTTGCCTGGCGCTCGTCATCGTGCTCGACCAGTTCCCGCGCAACATGTTCCGCGGCGACGCCAGGACCCACGCCACCGACGGGAAGGCGCTGGACGCGGCAAAGTACGCCATCGAGCAGGCGCTCGACAGAGATCTCCCACCGTTCCAGAGGATGTTCCTCTACATGCCGTTCATGCACGCTGAGGACGCCCGGGACCAGCGCATCTCCGTGGGGCTCTTCGAGGGGTTGGCGGGCGAGGCCGGGGGGCCGGACGTCGTGGAGTACGCCGTCGGACACAGGGACATAGTGGAGAGGTTCGGGCGTTTTCCGCACAGGAATGCCCTCCTGGGTCGGGAGACCACGCCTGAGGAAGCCGAGTTTCTGACGCAGCCGGGGTCGTCTTTCTAGGGTGACGCGGTCGGGGGATTCAGGAGAGGAGGGACGGCTTGGCGACGCTTAACCCGCCGTGCGACGAGGGGGTCGTCCGGTCGAAGCCGGCCGCCTCGCCGTGCGGGTCGTCTTCGGAGCCGTGGGTGCTGGCCGCGACCATCATCGGGTCGGCAATGGCCTTTATAGACGGGACCGTGGTGAACGTGGCGCTGCCCCAGATCCAGGAGCGGTTAGGCGCCAGCGCGGTGGACGCGCAGTGGATCTTCGAGTCCTACGCCCTGTTTCTGGCGGCCTTGATCCTGGTCGGCGGCTCTCTGGGCGACCACTACGGCCGGAAGCGGATCTTCTCTCTGGGCGTCGTGCTCTTCGCCGTGGCCTCGGTGGGATGCGGTATAGCCGTGACGCCGGGGCAACTCATCGTGGCGCGGGCGATACAGGGCGTAGGCGGGGCGATGCTGGTGCCGGGGTCGCTGGCGATCATCAGCGCCTCTTTCGACGAGGCGCGGCGCGGTCGGGCCATAGGGACGTGGTCCGGGTTCTCGGGGATCACGGCGGCGCTCGGGCCGGTGCTTGGCGGATACCTGGTCGAGAATGTCTCGTGGCGGGCGGCCTTCCTCATCAACGTTCCGCTGGCAGTCGTCGTGCTGCTCATCGTGGCGCGGCACGTGCCGGAGAGCCGCGACCCCGATGCGCGGCGGCTGGACATACCGGGGGCGGTGCTCGGGACGGTCGGGCTCGGCGGGATTGTGTTCGGCCTGATCGAATCCCAGAGCAACGGCTTCTCCGACCCGATAGTCCTGCTCTCCTTGCTCGCCGGCGTGGCGTCCCTGGTGGGCTTCGTCGTGGTGGAACGACGCTCGCGCGAGCCGATGATGCCGCTCTCGCTGTTTCGGACCCGCAACTTTACGGGGGCAAACCTGTTGACGTTGCTGTTGTACGCGGGGCTCGGGGGGTCGCTGTACTTTTTGCCGTTCAATTTGATCCAGGTCCACGGCTACTCGGCGACGGCGGCGGGGAGCGCGTTCTTGCCCTTCATCGTCATCACGTTCCTCATGTCCCGCTGGGCCGGCGGCCTCGTCACCCGCTACGGGGCCAAACTCCCGCTCGTCGTTGGGCCGACCATAGCCGCCTGCGGCTTCTTGCTCTTCGCCCTGCCAGGCACGGACGGCTCCTACTGGACGACGTTCTTCCCGGCCATCTGCGTGCAAGGCTTGGGTATGTCCCTCGTCATAGCCCCGCTCACCACGACGGCGATGAACTCGGTGAGGGGCCGCCACTCGGGCCTGGCCTCGGGCGTGAACAACGCCGTCTCCCGCACGGCGAGCCTGCTCGCTATCCCCGTCCTCGGCATCTTCGTCTTCGTAGCCTTCTCCGCCACCCTGGACGCCCGCGTGGCGAGCCTGGACCTCCCGCCGGCGGCCGTACAGCAACTCGAAGCAGAGAAGGTAGACCTGGGCGGCGCGGAGGTGCCGGAGGGCCTGTCCGGGAGTACCACCGCGGCCGTGGACGCTGCCATCGCCGAGGCCTTCGTCACCGGCTTCCGGGTGGCGATGTTCGTGGCGGCAGGCCTCGCCCTACTGAGCGCCCTGGCCGCGGCGTTCATCATCGAGGGCAAGGGGAGCCCCGCCAGGACGCAGGAAGCCGGACAGGCCGAGGCGAAAGCCGCACCCGCGTGACCGGCCCGGAGGTGGAGGCCGTCCTGGCGTGGCACGAGGCCCTGAACGCTGGCGACGCGGAGCGCCTCGCGGCCCTCTCGCACCCCGAGGTCGAGGTCGGGGGGCCGCGGGGCTCGGCCCGCGGTCGGCAGGTGCTCGAGGACTGGGTCGGGCGGGCGAACGTCCGCCTGGAGCCCCTGCGCTCGTTCCAAAACGGCCGGACCGTGGTCGTCGAAGAGGCGGCGACCTGGCGCGACGCGCGGACCGGGGAGACGACAGGTGAGGCCACCGTCGCCACCATCTTCGCGCTGGACGGGGGGCTGGTGGCGGGGATCGTCCGCCACGATGGCCTGGAGGATGCCCTGCGAAGCGCGGGCCTCGACGGGTCGGACGAAATCCAGTCGGAATAATTCGAACGGGAGGAGAGCCAAGCAGGCGTGTACGCATCTCGACCAGATCAGGGACGTAGAGCCGAGCGCCGTAGGGTGCGAGGACTGCCTCCGGATAGGCGATACCTGGGTCCACTTGAGGGAGTGCCTCTCCTGCGGACACGTGGGCTGTTGCGACTCGTCCAAGAACAAGCACGCCACAAAGCACTTCCGCGCCACGGCGCACCCGATCGTGAAGTCTTTCCAGCCGGGGGAGGACTGGATCTGGTGCTACGTGGACGAGGTCGTCATGGAGCCAGGGTAGGGACCCGCGGTGCCTACCATGATCGTGCTGGTGCGATTGAACGAGGGCGTAAGCCCGGAGGACTACGAGCGCTGGGTGCTGGAGAGCTACGCCCCGGCGGTCAGGGATCTGCCCTCCGTCTCGAACTGGCGCAACCACCGGTCTCGCTGGCCGCCGCCCTCGCCCTGCCGTTCGAGACGGTATCAGGGGCGGACTTTCCGCAGCGCGACCTGATCCTCTTTCTGACCTTCAACGTGATCCTGGCCACCCTCGTGCTTCAGGGCCTGAGCCTGCCGTTCCTGATCCGGGCCCTCGGCCTCGAAGACGACGGCTCCGTGGAAAGGGAGGAGACCCGCGCCCGCATCGAATCCGCCGACGCGGCCCTCGCCCGCCTGGAAGTGCTAACGGGAGAGGAGTGGGTCCGCGAGGACACCGCAGAGCGGGTCCGCGGTATGTACGGCTACCGCCGGAGCCGCTTCGTCGCCCGCAAGATCGGCGTGGACGAAGACGGCTACGAGGAGCGCTCGCAATCCTACCAGCGCCTGGCGCGCGAGCTGCTTCTCGCGCAACGCAACGCCCTGATACGCCTCAGAGACGAGGGCGAGATCTCCGACGAGGCCCTCCACCGCATCGAGCGCGACCTCGACCTCGAAGAGACCCGCCTGGACAGCTAGACCGGGGCCGCGCCGCGCCGGTAACGAATCGCCAACCAGGCCGCGTAACCGGCGATCCGGTCGGCGCGCCTGTCGAGGGCATCTAGTGCGTCCGGATGCGGAGCCCGGCCCGGCTCCCGTGCGCGCCCAGGCTGCCCGTGCCGCCGATAGGGAAAGTGAACTGCGGCGTGGTGTGGCCGAAGCTCGCGTTGGCGATTATAGGGATGCGGTCGAGCTCGGGCTTGCCGCGGACGATCTCCGTCAGCGTCTCGCGGTCCACGTTGGAGGCGCGCTGGAAACGACCGAACACGATGCCCCGCACCCCTTCAAAGCCCGGCTGGTGGAGGAGCGACTGTAGCGTGCGGTCGAAATGGTGGGGCTCTATCTCCTCGTCGTCTTCGAGCAGCAGGATCGTGCCTTCCAGCTCCGGCATGTACGACGTCCCGAAGAGCAGGGCCAGGGTGCCGAGGTTCCCGCCGAGGATCTTGCCCTCCGCCTCTCCCTCGTTGAGCACCTCGTAGCCGGCGTTCGGCACCAGGTTGCGGTTCTCCTGGTCCAGATACCATGGGTCGTCGCTCCAGTGGTCGGCTGGCTCGACCTCGTAGGGCTCGTCCCACATCAGGCATCTCTCGAAGTACTCCAGCGTGTACTCGATGCCCCGCTCCATCGAGAACGTCGAGAAGTGCGGGCCCGAGTAGGTGACGAGGCCGGTCTTTGCGTGGATGGCCGTCGCTAGCGCCGTGATGTCCGAGAAACCGCAGAGGACCTTGGGGTTCTCCCGGATGAGGTCGTAGTCCAGACGGCCGAGCAACTGGTTGGAGTTGTAGCCGCCGATGATGGTGAGCATACCCCCGACGCCCGCGTCGGCGAACGCCTCGTGCAGCTCGGAGACGCGTTCTTCGGCGGGTGAGGATTCGAAGCGATCCAGGACCTCCCCGGCCCCTCCGAACGAGCACCGCAGCCCGAGCCCCTCCAACCGCTTCGCGGCGACCCTCCTCCGCTCCTCGGGGATGAACCCGAGCCCCGAAGACGGGGAGACGACGCGGACCTCGTCGCCGGGCTCTAATTTGGCGGGGATCACGGCGCAACCTCCCGGTCTTCTGGCCTCCGGCCTCAGTACGCGGCGTTGAGTATCAGCAGGGCCTCTAGTTTCC
>JALZNL010000151.1:5607-6435 GCA_030857715.1 Actinomycetota bacterium
TCGCGGCGGCCTACGAGTTCTTCGAGCGTTACAACCGATGCCCGTGGCGAGTCCTGTCGATCATCGGTTCGGACCCCGCAGAAATTGCGTGAATGTACTTAGTTTCCTGTCGCCGAACCCGCTGGCGATGTTCTCGAACTCACCCTCAGGCACGCCCACGTCGCGGAGCCTGTGCGGTAGTCCCAGGCCCCTCACCAGGGAGGCGACCTGCTTGTTGGGATCTCCACCCAGGGCGTCGGCGAGACCCCGCCAACGTTCCGTCGGTGTCGTCTCTTCCGCCACCCCGAGGCTTGGGGCGAGGGTTATGCAGGAGGTAACGCCGTGGGGAACGTTGTAGCTCGCCCCGATCCTGCGGCCAAGCTCGTGGGAGAGCCCCATCGGCGTGTTGAGCGGGCCGAAGTACGCGAGCCACGCCGCGACCTGCAACTGGGCCCGCGCTTCGAGGTCGTCGGGCTTCGCCTTCGAGCGCGGCAGCAGTCCCATCAGGCGGCGGGCGCCTTCGAGACCTGTCACGTCGGTGATCGGATGCCCTCCTCCATACAGGAAGCCCTCGACGGCGTGGTCGAGCGCCCGGATGCCGGTGGAGAGCCAGAGGCGTTCCGGGGTGAAGACCGTGGCCTCGGGGTCCAGGATCACAACGGGCGGCACGGTCCGCGGATCGGCGAACCCGCTCTTCTTGCCGGCCGCCTCATCGGTCACCCCGACGCGGTGCGCCCACTCAGCCCCCGAGAGCGTGGTCGGCACCGCCACCTGCGCCGGGTACCCGAGCTGCCGCGCGACGGCCTTCGTCCCGTCGATGACGCTCCCGCCCCCGACGCTGACGAGGAG
>JALZNL010000003.1 GCA_030857715.1 Actinomycetota bacterium
CCCGTTCGCCAGTACATTGAGACGGTCTTTGGTGAGTTGAGCCGCATGTTCTCCGGCAGAAAGATCCACGCGGTGACACCGAGGGGCTTTGAGTTGAAGATCGTCTGCTTCCTGTTGGCTTTCTCCATCCAACGTCTGTGAGGGGCAACTTGGGTTAGAGATATCCTTCTGGACAGGTCAAGCTTTGCCTTTAACCGAGCTCAACCCGACAACACCTTACCAATCGCCAAAGCCTCTAACTTGGTTTACCAGTCAACCGAATATTTACGAAGTTGACTGGTAAACCAGCTAAATTGACTGTGCATTGCTAGGAGGCAGACGACTTACGAAAGTCAGACGGGCGCCGGGTGGACGGGGGGAGGTGGTGAACACATCGAACACTCGAGCTGATCTGGAATAAAGCATCGAGCTGAGAGAACCATCTGATTTGCCGCGAGAGGCTATTGAAAGATCTCAGAATGAAAAGAAAGGAGATTCTGGTATATCGGGGGCAGGAAGATCCGGTGGCCGGGTTCTCACGCGATCCCTCGCTGATGAACCAAGCACTGCGATCCTCCAGAGGATCAGCTTGGGACAGCCTACACGCCCGCACCGCTTACTCTGGCCGGATTGCGTGGCGGTATTTGGTAAAACGGTAAACCATTTAGTTATCCGGTCAATTGTATAACCGGATAAGAATCTGTAGGATGTGGGTGTTTTGGAAACGGCATCCGGGGATTTCATGCGCGTAGTGGTGTTGAGCAGGAAAGGCGGAGTGGGGAAGAGCACGACCGCCATCCATCTTGGTGGTTATCTGGCCGGAACGGAGGACGGTGGCGAGGACGTGCTGCTGGTGGACACAGATCCGAGCCGCAACGCGCTCCGCTGGGCGAGGCGCGGGCGGCTGCCGTTCCGGGTGGTGGGGGAGGACGAGGTGGACGCCGACCCGAGGATGGCGCGGGAGGCGAAGCACCTCATCGTGGACATGAGAGGCAGCCCCTCGGCGGAGGAGATCGAGGACGCCATGCGCCTCGCGGAGGTGATGGTGATACCGATCATGCCCTCGGGGCTGGCGCTCGACACGCTGCTGCAGACCCGCCGGGATCTCAGGCGGCTGGGCAGGGAAGAGCGCTACAAGGTACTCCTGACGGCGGTTCCGCCATGGCCCTACAGGAGGGGGCCGGAAGCGAGGGATACGCTTGATGAACTCGGCGTATCCCTCTTCGAGGGACAGATACGCCGCCTGGAAGCATTCGAGGCGGCGGCGGACGAGGGCGTCTTGGTAAGGGATCTGGGCGACAGGCGCGCTCGGAGGGGTTGGGAGGACTACGCTGGGGTGGGATCGGAGTTGGTCGAGTGGGTCAGGGGGCTGAGGACCCCGGACCTGACGAAAGCCGAGAGATAGGGGAGAGCCGTGGCAGACAAGCAGCCCAAAGGGCGCTTCGCGTGGATGGCCGAGGAGGAGAAAGAGGATCTCGAACAGCCAGAGTCCTATCAGGAGCCGCGCGGGGACGCGGCGTCCGGTTCCACCTCGAGCGCTGAAGGAACTTCGCCGTCGAGTCAGAGGAGCGGATACGGGAGCGAGGTCGGCGTCGGCGCGCACGCCGGGGTTCCGGGGGTGGCGCGGCGGCGCAACAGGCCAAAGGATCCCAACGCGCTTCGCAACGACCCGGGCCGCATGATGGCGGGTGCGAGGATCCGCAGGGACGTGAGGCGCAGGGTGGACCAGGCTCTCGCGGATCAAGCCGTGGTGGGGGAGGGGGGGACGAACTACAGCCTCCTCGTGGAGTCCCTTCTGCTGCGATGGCTCGACGAAGTTGGATATCCCGTACCCGAGTCCAGAGGGAAATAGAGTCCATATTACTCTGGAGATTTCTATTCGAGACGCTGCCCTGCGTCTGCTTTAGGAATCTCATGTACCACACCTGACGGCGCCCTCCAGTCCGCCAGTATCGGGATGGAAAGTGCCGCGGCGACGCCGAAGTCGGGCTGGAATCCAAACACGTATAGCGAATTTTTGTGCCTGACGCTGCGGATCGGGTGAGGAGTTCGAGCTGGAGTGTAGGTTATCATATTCTTCGGGAAGAACGGCGCAACGAACGGAGAGGAGAACCAATGCCACGGCTCAGCGTGATGGGTCATCCGGTGCACCCGATCTTGCAGGCGATCCCCGCATCCGCCCTGCCGGCCTCGACCGTCTTCGACGTGCTCGCCCGGGTAAGCGGGGACGAGGAAGGACTCAGCAAGGCCGCCCACTACAGCCTGCTCTTCGGCCTCGCAGGGGCGGCGGGAGCGGCGGCCACTGGAGTCCTCGACTACTACGAGATAGAGAACCGCCCCGTCCGCCGGGTCGCGCTCTACCACGGGCTCTCGAACGCGGCGCTCGTGGCATGCTACGTCGCCAGCCTCCGGCGCCGGAGGGACAAGCGGGCCGACGGCAAGGCCCTAGCCCTCTCCGTGCTCGGAGCCTCGCTCGTGGGACTCTCGGGCTACCTCGGCGGAGAACTTGTCTATGAGCACGGCGTCAGGGTCGGCGAGGATGGGGACGGTATCCCGGGAGCGTCGTAGGAGCCGAGATCGAACCGATGTTGGATTCTCGGTTGGCCGTCCAAGACATATAAGCCACCATCCCCGGGACTCTATTCGCGTATCAGAAACCGAAAGCAGCCGAGAGCACTCCGAGCGCCGGGACGGCGCGCTCGAAGTCGCACTCATCATCGGCTCCGTGGCTATAGCGCGCCGAATACGGTGGAGGGCAGCGCCATCGAAACGGCGGTTCCAGAGGCGAAAACAGCAGCGCGGCCCCGCTTTGCCGTTGCATGCCCTTTTTGCAATGCTCGTCTGACGCCCGGCGCGTCGCGGGCCTGTCAGGGGCTTGGTCCGCCCCTGGCAGAGCCTTCCTCGTTCGTTTGCTAGAATATCGAATGCTAACGCCGTTATAGTTAGCTATAGATAATATGGGAGCGTGGTTTGGAGTTGACGGAGCGGGATCTCAGGGAGCGGGGCATTTTCCGGAGCGTGGAGGAGTTGCACTCCGAGGCGGAGATGCTGGTGGACTCCATGCTAGCGACGCTTCCAGTGGGAAGGACGAGGGACCGGTCGGAGTCGGGGTTCACGGAGGGGGAGGCCGAGGTCCTGCGCGAAGGCGGGATGACGTTCGACGCCTCAAGTTACGGTAGGCAAGTCTCCCGGACGGCGAGCAAGCACGCGGCGATCATGGCCTCCGCGCTCACGGTGCGCGAGGCGGCCGCCCTCCTCGGCGTCTCCGAGGGTCGTGTGCGGCAGAAGGTCTCTTCGGGGAGGTTCTACTCCGTCCGGGTGCGGGGCGAGAGGCGACTGCCACGCTTCCAGTTCTCGGAGGGGGGAGAGGTTCCAGGCATGGGGGAGGTGACGCGGAGCGTGGCGGGCGGAGTACATCCGGTCGCGCTTCAGAACTTCTTCATGAGTCCGAACCCGGACCTGTATCTGGACGCCGAAGAGGAGGTTCCCGTCTCGCCGCGGGACTGGCTGCTTTCGGGAGGCACTCCCGAGGCCGTGATCCCCATGGCGCGAGAACTTTTCTAGCCACCCGACGTGCCGAAGCTTCCAGACCCCCCGGCTCCCGAGGAGCTTCGTCGCCGTCTGGAACCGGAGGTGTCGGTTCTTCCGGTTGGCTCGCTGCTCTTCCGAATCTACTTCGTGGGGACGGAGCATCCCTCCTCGTGGGAGGAGTTCCGCCGGTTCGGACCCGTTGGGACGGCGAGGTTCGACCACCACCCGGAGCCTCCGCGGCTGCACGAGGGATTCGGCATCCTCTACGCCGCTACACAGATCAAGACGTGCGTCGCCGAGGTGTTCCAGGAAAAGCGAGCCGTGGACACCAGGGCCGGGGAACCCTGGCTCGCGGCGTTCCGGCTCGCCCGCGAGGTTCCGCTGCTCTCCCTGAGGGGGGACTGGCCCACACGGGCCGGAGCCTCGATGAACATGAACTCGGGGCCCAGGTCGCGGTGCAGGAGGTGGTCCGGAACCATCCACGCTGCATACCCGGAGGTCTCGGGCCTTCTCTACGCTTCCTCCATGCACGCGAACCGCGAGGCCGTCGCCCTCTACGAGCGGGCTATGGGAGCCGTCCCCGCGAGTCCGGAGGCGAACGTGCCGCTCTCGCATCCGGGGCTGGAGCCGGATCTCGAGCGGTACGCAAGGGAGCTGGGCTACGACCTGATTCTCCATCGCAGTCCCCCGCCCGCGACGGGAGATTGACCGGCGGGACTTCGCACCGGTTCCGCCATATCCTTCCGGGGACGCCATAACGTTGCGCGCCCGGAGACCCCGACAAGAAAAGGCACAGCTTCTTCACCCCAGCCCTGACGCGCCCCTCATGGATGGGCGAGTGTCGCCGTCGTCCGCGAGGGGTCGGAGCTTCCCTTCGGCTCCGCAATGTTTACAGCGGAAGTCGGCTATGGCGCGCTCCTCTACGAAGAATCGGTGTCCGCCTGTGGGGGAGTTCGCCTGCATTCACGTCTTGCTCGACTTGGTGGCTCTCGGCCAGGGTCTCATCCTAAAGCCATCGCTGAACCAGACACTACCGAGAGGGGCGCGCCTATGACCGCTTCAACGGCGAAGCCGACGACCATTCCAACGGCGAGCGCGTAGATCGATTGCCGTTGCTCGGACAACCATCCGGGAACTAAAGCCTCCGTCGCCGGCACGCTTCCCCCGAAGCCCGGTATACGCTCGGGGTTCTATTCAAAGACGTGTGCCACCGTCGCGCTCCGGAATCCATGCGCCCCGCTCGACGGTTGCGACTTTGGACTGAGGCAGGAACCACCGCAACGTCGAGCACGCGAGGGAGGCGCTGGAGCGGCTGGCCGGACGTCCGGCGCGACCGCTTTAGCTTCGCTTTGGATCCGCTTGAGCGGCTTGAGCGGTCGCGCGAGAAGAGCCAGGCCGGACGGTCATCCTCTTCGCCGACATCGTCGCCCGCCGCACAGACCGATGCTAACCGGCTCTCCCGCCCCTTCGCTTCGCCTGAAGGAACGCTCCCGACCCGGCGGTGGCGACCTCCGGCGCGGCAGCCATCGCCGCGCCATCCAGCGCGTCGTCGAGGCTCCGTATGGCGCCGACGACGTAGCTGCTTCCACGCCTCCTATCGTGTTCCACGGTGCCGTCGAGCAGATACGCGCCGCTCTGGTGAAGCACATGTCCGTGCCGCTTGTAAGTGTCCGAGAAGATCGTCGCTTGAAGCACCCCGCTCTCGTCCTCGATCAAGAGGAAATGCACGACGGCGCCGGATTTCGTGGGCGGTCGTTGGAGCGTCTCCAGCAGCCCGGCTACTCGCGCTCGCGCGCGGTGGGGGAGGGAGGCGACGTCGGCGGCCGGCGCGGCTCCGAGCCGCGCCAGGGCTTCCCGGTACGGCGCGAGCGGGTGGCCCGAGACGTTCAGGCCGAGCACGTCCCACTCGTCTTTCCCGGTGTCCGCGAGGGATCCCGGCAGGTACTCGACACCTGTGCCGAGCGAGGCGAACCACCAGCTCGCCGGGTGTATAGGTATCTCCGGCTGCGCGTCGTCTCGTCGCTTCGGCGGGAGCCGGCGGGCGTCGTCCAGCAGCCGAACCCGCGCACGGGCCGCGCCTGCTTGCGTCGAAAACGCGCGTGGTGGGAACAGACGATCCAAATATCCTCCCCGGATCAGGTTTTCGAGCGAGTCCCGCTCCACCGCCGTCCGCTGGTAGATGTCGGCGACGGATGCCAACGGGGCGACGCCGCGCTCGCTCACGAGTGAGTCCATAGCGCGTTCCGAGAGACCCTTGCAGTACGAAAGTCCGACCCGGATGGCAGAGCCGCCCTCGGCGGTGAAGCCTCTTTCCGAGAGGTGTATGTCCGGCGGCAGCACGGCCACGCCGACGCGGCGAGCCTCGTTGAGCACGGTGCGCGGTGAAAAGAACCCCATCGGTTGCGAGTCCAGAACCGACGCGAAGAACTCCGCCGGATAGTGGCACCTCAAATAGGCGGAGGCGTAAGTTACGGCGGCGAAGCTGGCGGCGTGCGCCTTCGGAAAGCCGTATCCTGCGAAACCTTCGATCCAGCCGAAGACCTCGCGAGCCTTGCCCGGCGGAACTCCCCGCTCGACGGCGCGTTCGATGAACTCCTCGCGTATGTTCTCCATCGCGCCTCGACCCCGGTCTTTGGTCATCGCGCGCCGTAGCACGTCGCCTTCCTCGAAGGAGAACCCGGCCACGACCTGGGCGACCTCGAGTATCTGTTCCTGGTATACGGGGACTCCGTAGGTGGGGCGAAGCACCGCGTCGAGATGCTGCACGATTGCCTCATACGGCTCGATGCCGTTGCGCCGAAGGACGTACGGAGTTACGAGGTCTCGGCTGATCGGACCGGGGCGAAATAGAGATATCTGGGCAACCAAGTCCTCGAACTTGCGGGGCTTCAGGCGCTGTGACAGGTGCATCTGGCCGGGGCTTTCGACCTGGAACATTCCGATGTTCTTGCCGGTTCGGATGAGCGCGTACGTGGCCTTGTCTCCGGCGGGAGGGGAGAGGGGGTTGATGCGCTTCCCGCGCGCGATCTTCCCCTCCTCGATGAGCCGCTTGGATACGAGTTCACCGGCCTTGTGGAGCGCGTCGTGCATCCTGAGGACGAGCAGGTCGAGCTTCGGAAGTCCGAGCAGTTCGAGATCGTCCTTGTCGGCTTGTACGCGAAGGAGTCCGTCTATGCCCGAAGGCTCGAGCGGCGCTATCTCGGAGAGATGGAGGTCTTTCGTACCGAACACCAGCCCGCCACTGTGTGTCCCGGCCCGGTGAAGCTTCCCGGTGAGCCTCCACGAGAGGTCGATGAGCAGCGAGTATCTGTTTCTGTCTTGGAGTGGGCGACCCCTCATGGACGGCTCGGCGAGGGCTTCGTCCCAACCCGTTGTCGGGTTGTACGTCCGCTCCCGATCCCGAAAGCGGGTCGGCACGCCTTTCGAGAGCGCGTTTATCTCCCGCGGTGAGTGTCCCAAAGCCCGTGCGGCTACCCGTACCGCTCCTCGAAGCGAGAGCGTCTGCACCGTGGCCGCCTCCGCGACGCCGAGGTGTTCGTAGCGGCGGATCATCTCCTCACGGACGATCTCTCTTCCGTCGGAGGAGAAGTCGAGGTCTATGTCCGGCGGGTCTTTTCTCCGTTCGTGGAGAAACCTCTCGAAGAGCAGCCGGTTGGAGAGAGGCTCGGGCCGCGTGATGCCGAGCGCGTACGCCACCATGGAGTTCGCCGACGATCCGCGTCCGGTGACGGGCAGACCTTCGGCTTTCGCTATCTCCACCGCCTCTCTCGCCAACAGGAAGTACGGGGCGAAGCCCAAAGAGACGATGCACGAGATCTCGCGCCTGAGCCGACCTTTCACCTCCGGCATCATCTCCCGCTCGTAGCGGCGGCGCGCCCCGGCGACGGCGAGCCTGACCAGCCGCCGCTCCGCCGACTCGCCGTCCTTCGAGGCGACCGACGGCATGTGCACGCCGCTCCTCTTCGCAACCGCGCCGGAGCAACGCTCGGCTATCTCCCGGACGTTCGCGAGGGCGTCGGGGTGGTCCTCGAAGAGCTTCGCCATCTTCCTGGCGGGCTTCAAGTAGAGCTGGTCGGTGGGACGATATCCCGGCGGAGGCAGGGCGGAGAGGTGTGACGCCGCCGACAGCACCTCGTGGAGCCGGTGGTCGCTCCGCCGGGTGTACGCGGCCTCGTTCGTGGCGACCGTTTGCAGACCGCGCGACCGAGCGAAGTCCGCGAGTTCGCGCACCCGCTGCCTGCCGCCGACCGTCATGTCGTTCGTAAGCTCCACGAACAGGCCGTCTGCGCCGAACGCTTCGCGGAGACGCTCGATACGGACACGCTCCGATCTCTCCGACAGCACCAGTCGCGGCACGAAGCCGAACGGTATGGCCCCGGTCAGGCACACCAGACCCTCAGCATGTTCGAGTACCGTTTCAAGAGGACACTCGGGCTTCCTGCGGTCGGACGAAGAGCAACGGTAGCTCGTGATGAGCTTGCACAGGTTACGGTAGCCGCGTTCAGTTTCGGCGAGCAAGACGAGATGCCCGCCACCGGTGGTCGTGATCTCGGTGCCGACTACGGGCGACACACCGTACTCGGAACACGCTGCCAGAAAACGCGGTATTCCGAAGAGCGTATCGCGGTCAGTCAGCGCCACCACGCCCATGCCGAGATCTGCCGTCGCGTGCGCGATCTCCCCCGGCGCCGCCGTGCCGAACCCCCACGAGTAGCCGCTGCGGACGTGCAGATGGGCGAAGCTCTCGTCGTCGTTCAATCCGCCACCCCGACCATCGCCCACTCTTCCGGGCGGCGCTTCGCCAGATCCACGACATGGCCGCCAGCCAGAAGCACCCTCGCCACCAGCCGATCCACCGCGTCCTCGCCGCTCCACCACGACCTTACCTCGCGCCAGAGGTCTATGACCTCGACTATCCGGCATTTCCTCCACGAATACGACCTCTTCGGAGGGTCGCAACGCACGACGAAAGACCCGCGATCCCGAACGAGGATATACACCGGCTCGTCCATGACGTGTGCCGTTCGCCCTCCGCCGCACCGTCTCTCGATCTCCGATGCCCGGCACAGCCAGCGTGAAGCCGCGAGGTGTTCCGCAACGCTACGTTTCCACTCTTCAGTTGTCCACAACGGCTCCGCCACGCCTTCAGGCTTCAAGGGGTAGCGGTGTATCTCCGAAACGCTCACGCCGCCGATGGACGGCCGTCGCGCAGGGTCGGACATGCTCTCCACGTCTTCCTCCTCTCCGCGCCCGCTACCCGCGTAAGCCGCCGCCGCATAAGCGTAAGGAGGGGTCGAGAAAGCACCGCCCGCCCGGTATACTCACGGACAGGAACGGGCGTTCTCAGCCCCCGCTGCACCTCTTCGGAAGACGGCTCTGGTTGGTCGCCGGTCGGTCTTCTCGGAGAGGTCGCCGGGTGAGGGCGCTCTTCCTTTTCTTGTTCCTTCTTCCCAGCATAGCGTAAACATGTGTTTACCCGCAAGGTCGAATCCGATAGAATGCACCCGAAAGCATCACATTCGCGGGAGTAGAGATGGCGGATTCACCAGAGGCGACACGGCGCGACATCCTCGGTTTCCTCGTCCACAAGAGGCTGCGTGGCGACGTTTCCCCGACCGTACGTGAGATCGGCGCGGCGGTGGGGCTCAGGAGTTCCAGGAGCGTCCATCGGCATCTCGAGCGCCTGCGCGCCGACGGGCTGGTCGCATCGGTCGAAGGGCGGCCCAGGACGCTCACCGTGACCGACCGCGGACTACAGGCGGTCGGCGAGATGCCGCTGATGGGACGGATCGCCGCCGGCAGGGGACTCGAAGCCGTCTCGGCCGACGACGAAGCATACTCGCTCTACTCCACTCTCCTGCTCTCCGACCGGGGCGGCGGACGGTACGTGCTGCGGGTGGTGGGGGATTCGATGTACGGGGCGCACATCGCCGACGGGGACGTGCTGGTGGTGGAGGAGAATGAAGACCCGCCGGACGGCGCGGTGGTGGTCGCGCTGCTGCACGACGGCGACGAGGTCACCGTGAAAAAACTGCACCGTGAAGGCGATACGGTCAGGCTCGTCCCCAAGAACGGCGACCACGAGGACATCGTGGTTCCGGCGGACGGCGTGACGATCCAGGGCGAGGTCGTCTACGTCATCCACCCGCCGCGTCGGTAGAGTCGGCGCACCACCACTGCCCTACGCGGCGCCGGTATACCGCCGGTAGCGTCGTAGCGTCTCGTCCGAGAAAGCGTCGGCTTCGATCTCGTTGTTCGTACCGTCCACCTGTCGTGTTCGGCGGAGGTAGTGGTACATCTCGTGGGCAACTATCCACAACGCTGCCTCGTCGGTGTCGCGCAGGATCGTCGTGCCGTACAGCCGGTGCCAGGCGCGCTCCCGGCCGCCGCGCTGCGAAACGAAGAGCTGCCCGCGCCGCATACCATATGGGGTGGACGGAAAAGAGCCGTCCTCGCGCCTGTACAGAGGACGCTGCCGGGTAAGGATCTCTACCGGCAGTGGCTGCTTCACGCTGCACGTGATCTTGTAGCCTCGACCACGCCGGGGATACGAGCACATGCCCCACACTCCGGGCGGCTTCTTCTTCGAGGTCGAGCCGTCGCGCAGGGCGAACCGCTCGATAGGCGAGAAATCGTAGGCCGAGAACTCCCGCTCTATCCAGCGCAGCCCGTCGCCGTCGAGGTCGGCGCTTATGAGGCTGCGCTGGATACCGAAAGCAGTGCGTTTGTCGGTTGCGGTCATGCGGCAATAATACGGGAGCGGGGGAGAGGCAGCACCGCCAGGATGACGACCGCGACCGAAAACCGCCGCCCATTACGGCGCATCGTTCTGCTCTGCTTCGGAGACGAGGGTACAGGTGGGATTAAGGTTAGACGGTAATTACTGCTGCGTCGGCGACAAAGTTGATTCTGAGAAGGGAAGGGTATCCGGATTGCCCTCTTTAACATTCCGGGGACGGCCAATCATAGTTGCTTCGGCCTACGACTAGAAATACACTATGCAGAGTTTCGGAGGAATCTTTCAAGGTGAGGACATGAGCGCGAGTGTTACCAAACAGGCCTTTCTCGCTTGGGTAGCGGCGTGACACGCCTCGAAGACATAAAAGCCGGAACTTCGGTGCGCGGGATCTCTCCTCAAGGCCTTGCTAGGGTAGTCGGCGTCGAGTGGTATGGAGACCAGGCTATCAAGGTCGTCTACGAAGACGGCGACGGGTCGCCGCAAAGCCGCATTCTCTTCAGGAACGAGGAGGCGTCCCTGGAGGTTGCCGCCTCCGAAGGCCCCTGGTCTTTCGATGGTGACGGAGCCCTCCTGCGGCTCGTCTCCGAGGCGAACAGGATCCGCCTCGCCCATCTCTTCGACCCTTACCTCGCGGTCCATACATCCCGCATCGAGCCGCTGCCGCACCAGATCACGGCAGTCTACAGCGAGATGCTGGGGCGCCAGCCCCTACGATTCCTACTCGCCGACGACCCCGGTGCCGGCAAGACGATCATGACCGGCCTCCTCATAAAGGAGCTTATGGTCCGGGGAGACCTTGAGCGTTGCCTGGTCGTCACGCCCGGCAACCTCGTCGAGCAGTGGCAGGACGAGCTCGCCCAGAAGTTCGGACTCTCGTTCAACATCCTCACCCGCGAAAGGGTCGAGACCTCAATGGGCAACCCCTTCGAGGAGAACCCGCTCATGATCTCTCGTCTCGATATGCTCAGTCGGAACGAAGACTTGCAAGAACGGCTGACCAGCGCCCCTGAATACGACCTGATCGTTGTGGACGAGGCGCACAAGATGAGCGCCTCCTACATCGGCGGCAAGGTCGAGTATACGAAGCGCTACCACCTGGGAGAGACCGTCCGCGACCATTGCCGCCACTTCCTCCTGCTTTCCGCCACGCCGCACAGCGGCAAGCAGGACGACTTCGAGCTCTTCATGGCCCTGCTCGACGAGGATCGCTTCGAGGGCAAGCCCCGAGAAGGGATCCATCGCACGAACACCGAAGACCTCATGCGCCGCCTCGTCAAGGAAGAACTCTACACCTTCGACGGCAGGCGCCTCTTTCCGGAGCGGCACGCCTACACCCTCAACTACGACCTCTCGCCGGAGGAGCAGGCACTCTACGAGGAGGTGACGGACTATGTCAGAGACGAGATGAACCGGGCCGAGCGCTTCGCCGTCGAGGCCGGCGACGACCGCCGCCGGGTCAACGTCGGGTTCGCCCTGACGATCCTCCAGCGTCGCCTCGCCTCCTCGCCCGAGGCTATCTACCGCTCTCTTACTCGTCGCCGCGAGCGCCTGGAGAAGCGCCTCGCCGACGAGACCTCCTCCGCGTCTGGAGCATCGCGCCTCCACAAAGAAGAAGCCATGCCCGGAGGGGCTTTGCCACGGCTCACCCCCGACTATCTGGACGATCTGGAGGACGCGCCGGAGACCGAAGTCGAGGAGGCTGAGGAGCGCATCCTCGACCAGGCGACAGCCGCAGCCACGGTCGCCGAACTCAGGACGGAGATAGAGACATTGAAGCGCCTCGAAGAAAAGGCCCGGAAGGTTCGCTTCTCCGGCACGGACACCAAATGGACCGAGCTCTCCGCCATCCTCGACGATCCTCTGATGGTCGAGGAGAATGGCGATCGCCGCAAGCTCTTCATCTTCACTGAGGCAAGGGACACGCTCTCTTACCTGGCTGAGAAGATCCGAACCCTCCGCGGCAGGCACGAGGAGGTCGTCGTGATACATGGCGGCCTCCGGCGCGATGAGCGGCGCCAAGCGGTCGAGGCCTTCACCCAAGACAAGGATGCCCTCTTCATGGTCGCCAACGACGCCGCCGGCGAGGGCATCAACCTCCAGAGAGCACACCTCATGGTCAACTACGATCTGCCCTGGAACCCGAACCGACTGGAGCAGCGCTTCGGACGCATCCATCGCATCGGCCAGCGAGAGGTCTGCCACCTCTGGAACCTCGTCGCCGCGGAGACCCGCGAGGGCGAGGTCTACACTCGGCTCCTCAAGAAGCTTGAGCAGGAGCGGAAGGATCTCGGCGGCCGGGTCTACGATGTGCTGGGCCGACTCTTCGAGGCCAAACCCTTGAGAGAGCTGCTCCTCGACGCCATCCGCTACGGCGAGAGCCCAGAGGTCAAAGCTCGCCTCGAAGAGAGCGTGGACTCGGCTGTTGACCGGCACCACCTGGAGGAGCTGCTCGAAGAGCGGGCGCTGGTGCGGGAGACGATGGATCCCGCCAAGGTGGAAGAGATCCGGGAGCAGATGGAGCGGGCCGAAGCCCGCCGGCTCCAACCCCACTTCGTCCGCTCCTTCTTCCTCGAAGCCTTCAAGCACCTCGGCGGCGCGATCCACAAGAGGGAGCCCGGCCTCTACGAGATCCGGCACGTCCCCGGCGCCATCCGCGAGCGCGCCCGGCGCTTCGGCCACGGTATGCCCGTGCAACGGTCTTACGAACGCATCTACTTCGAGAAAGACAGGGGAGAGGGACTTCCGCCGACAGCTTTCGTCTGTCCCGGGCATCCCCTGCTAGATGCGACGATAGACCTCATCCTCGAACGCTACCGCGACCTCCTCAGGCGGGGCGCCGTGCTCGTGGATGAGTCTGATCCTGGCGACGAGCCTCGCGCCCTCGTATACCTCGAACACTCCCTGCAGGACGGGCGCACCGACCGCGACGGAAAAGGGCAGATTGTCTCCAAACGGCTCCAGTTCGTTGAGATGGACCGGGAAGGCGATGTCCGCAATCCCGGCCCCGCGCCCTACCTGGACTACAGACCCCTGCGCGATGAGGAGAGGCCCTTGCTGGAGGACACGCTCGATGAGTCCTGGCTGCGGGAGAACATGGAAGAGCGTGTCATGGGCTACGCGATAGGGTGCCTCGCGGAGCAGCACGTGACCGAGATCCGGGAGCAGCGGATGCCTCTGATCGACAAGGTCGAGCGCGAGGTCGAGGCGCGCTTGAAGACCCAGATCAACTACTGGGATCGCCGGGCGCAGGAGCTGAAGGCCCAGGAGCGCGCCGGAAAGAAGACGCGCCTCAGCTCGCAGAACGCCGCCGCCACCGCCGAGGATCTCGCCGACCGTCTCCAACGCCGCTGCGAACTCCTGGAGAAAGAACGCCGGATCAGCGCGCTTCCCCCGATCGTGAGAGGCGGCGCCGTCGTACTCCCCGGTGGCTTGGTGCGGCGACTTACCACACAAGCCGAAGCGGCCTTTGTTGAGAAAGATCCCGATATCCTTCATCGGCAAGAGATAGAGCGCCTCGCCATGCTGGCGGTCGAGGAGGCCGAGAGGGATCTCGGGCGCATCCCCAGGGACGTTTCGGCGGAGCGCGGAATCGGCTACGACATCGAGTCGAAGGATCCGAATACCGGAACGCTCTACTTCATCGAGGTTAAAGGCAAGTGGGAGGGCAAGGACGATCTTACGCTCACCAAGAACGAGATCCTCTGCTCCCGCAACGAGCCCGAGAAGTTCCGCCTCGCCATCGTGGTCGTTGGCGAAGCTGGTTCAAAATCGCCCCGTTACGTCGTGGGACACGACTTCGGTGAGCCAGTCTTTGCTGAGACGGCTACGACGTTCAGCCTGAGAAAGCTACTGGAAGCATCGGAGGAACCGACATGAACAGGCGGGCGTCGCCTCCGTTCAACACGGATAGCAGTGAGTTGTTCTCCTCTATCGAAGAAGGGCTGACCGTAGGGCTCATCGCAACCTCCAAACCTCGAGTCTGCGGGGTCGGACACGACCTGCGAGCCGTGATCGAGCATGAAGACCTCCAGGAGTACGACTACGTGCCCGTCAAGGATGGAGAACGCACGGTGGGGCTACTCCATCGGACCAAACGAAGGGACACCGAGCCGAAGCTGGTCAGCGAAGCGATGGAGCCCCTGCATGGGGGGATGCTGATCTCCTCAGACTCCGGCATACTCTCCTACATCGAACGGGCCGATGAGTACGAGCACACTTGTCGCCTGGTGCTGTACGGCGATCGGCTGGATGGCATCGTGACGCTCTCCGACCTCCAGAAATTGGTCGTGCGTCCAGCCCTATTCCTGCTGGTGACCCACGTGGAACTGCTGATGGCGAAATGGATACGCAGCACAGGCCGGCCAGAGGATAAAGTGTTGGCCAGGCTACCTAAAGAGCGCAGGAAATTGGTGGAGCAGGAATGGAACTGGCTGCGGAAGAACAACCTTGCCGTCGATCAGCTCACAGCGACCCAATTCTGCGACAAGCGGGACTTGCTTCTCGATCTGACGTTCGTTTCCGGGAAGAAACAAAAGGCCGATGCAAAGAGGGACCTAGTGGGAATCGAGCAGTTGCTCAGGAATCCGTTGGCGCACGCTGGGGACTTTGCCCTCGATGAGGAGAAAGCGTTGGAGGTAGTTTCAACCGTGCGAATCGCACGGCAGTGGATCGACCGCTTGGAGCATGCGATAGGGGAACCCGATACCCTGGAGTCTACCCCGTAAGGAGCGAATGATGGAAGTAAGCCAGGACAACAAGAAACTCGTGGAGTTGGTTGAACAGGCAAAAAGCGGTTTGCTTACCCTACCCGAGTTTCAGCGCAATTTCGTGTGGTGGCGACAGAGCATCGAGAGCCTGCTGGAGTCTCTGGTCAAGGGTCACTACATTGGCGCCCTGCTCTTTTTGAAGACGGACAGCGAGCATATGCCCTTCGGCAATCGCCCAATAGCCGGATTGCCGCCGGGGTCTCCGAACGGCGTTCACCCGGAGGATCTCGTCCTCGACGGCCAGCAACGCATCACCGCTCTGCACTACGCTTTCAGCGCGCCGGATCGTCCGCTGCGCGATACGAGCTACCCGTACCGTTTTTTCCTCGATCTCGAGTCTGTTGAGGATCTTGAGGAAGCGGAAGAGGCAGTCTACTCCGCGCGGGCGGACATCGGGTGGGTAAAGCAGCTGGAGCAGCGCGAGATCCAGTACGAGTGGAAGACGCTGCCGTTCACCGAGATTCTGCGCTGGGAGGACTGGAACGTCGGGTACGTCAAGTGGCTCTTCGAGAAGGATCAAGAGGCGGGGATGGAATTTATCAGCGGTCAGCAAGACCGCTGGAGTACCGCGGTACGACGCATCCGCGATGCGAGGGTACCCGTAGTCACGCTACCGAAGGTCAAGCCCGACGACTATCGGCGGGTACGGGAGATCTGCGACGTCTTCGAGAAGCTAAACAGCACGGGTATACGGCTTACCGTGTTCGACTTGCTTACGGCCCGGCTCCATCCAGAGGTCAACCTGCACGATCTGTGGGCGAACTCCCTCCAGAGCTTCCCACTCCTTCGGCGCTTCGCCGGGGGCGAGCCAGACATCGAGGCTGAGGAGCCTGACGATTTCGGCGTGTTGCTGCTCAGGACCGTGGCGTTGCTGAGAGGCCAGGAGGTAAAGAGCAAGAAGCTCATCGAGCTGGTCAAGGAGGACTTCGAGGAAGACTGGAACCGTGCGTGCGCGGGGATGGAAAAAGCTCTCGAGAGAGTCACGAGTACCTCTGAGGGCGGATTCGGAGCCTTCGGCCGAAGGTGGCTGCCCTACAAGACCGCACTTCCCGTGCTTGCCGCATTGACGGCTAAGTTTGGAGAAGAGAACGTGGGCGCCGAGGGGTACTCAGCGATGCGCCGCTGGTACTGGAGCAGCGTCTTTCTCAACCGCTACGCTGGCTCTACGGAGTCCCTGATGTATCAAGACTTTAACGAACTTTGGGAGTATGTCTGCGGTGGTGAGCATGAACCGGCGACGTTCTCGGAGGCACGCTCCGAAATCTTGGAGAACCCTGGCTTCTCCCTGCGCGGTGTCTCCCGCCAGGGCGCGGCGGCGTACAAGGGCGTGATGAATCTGGTGGCCCTCTCTGGGGCCAGGGACTTCGCCAACAACGATGGCATCACCTTCCATGACCTCGACGATCATCACATCTTCCCGCAGAATTTTCTCAAGACGAAACTGAAGTTGACTGGGGGCGAGGCGAACACCATCGTCAACCGTACCCTGATCGTGGACTCGACCAACAAGAAGATCAGCAGCAAGAGTCCGTCGAATTATTTGGAAGCGATAATCCCTGCCAAGCACCGCAAGAGCATCTTGGCCTCACACCTCATAGGCGCAGATGCCGTGAAGGCTATGTCCGAAGAGGACTACGATGCCTTCCGCGATGCGAGGGAGCGTGCCCTGATCTCCGAAATAAAGGAGCTTGTCTCTTGACATACCGCAAGAAACTTATTGAGGTCGCCCTCCCTCTGGATGCTATAAACAGGGAGTCGGCGCGCGAGAAGTCCATCCGCCACGGTCATCCCTCTACACTGCACCTGTGGTGGGCGCGTCGGCCTCTTGCCGCATGCCGCGCCGTTCTCTTCGCCTCGCTGGTGGACGATCCCTCCAACGACCTGCCAGAGGACGAGGCGAAGGTGGAGCGCGATCGGCTCTTCGGCATCCTGGAGGAGCTGGTCCAGTGGAAGAACTCCAACGACGAGAACATTCTCGGCAGGGCGCGGAAGGAGATCCTGCGCTCCACCGGAGGGAACCCGCCGCCGGTGCTTGACCCGTTCTGCGGGGGAGGTTCGATCCCCCTGGAGGCCCAGCGCCTCGGCCTCGAAGCCCATGGCTCCGACCTCAACCCCGTCGCCGTCCTCATCACGAAGGCCCTGATCGAGATCCCGCCGAAGTTCGCTGGAAAGCCGCCCGTCAACCCGGAATCCAGAGCTAAGATCGGCAACGAAGGCAACTGGCGTGGGGCGAAAGCTCTCGCCGAGGATGTCCGCTACTATGGGAAGTGGATGCGCGACGAGGCCCAGAAGAGGATCGGCCACCTCTACCCCAAAGGACCGAACGGAGAGACTGTGATCGCCTGGCTCTGGGCGCGCATTGTCAAGTGTCCTAACCCCGCCTGCGGTGCGAGTATGCCGCTTGTTCGCTCCTTTGAACTCTCGAAGAGGCAAAGCAAGAAGGCGTGGGTCGATCCGGTAGTGGATCGTGAGAAGCGGGACGTGCGCTTCGAGGTCAGGACTGGCGATGGTAGGCCACAAGACGGAACAGTGAACCGCCGAGGGGCGACTTGCATCGTGTGCGAGACCGCTGTGCCCTTCACTTACATTCGCGCAGAAGGCAGGGCGGGGCGCATGAACCAAAAATTGATGGCTATCGTTGCGGAGAGCCAGCGCGGGCGTGATTACCTCGAGCCGACCGACGAGCATGTCGCTATCGCGGAGAAAGCTGAGCCGCATGGTGCACCGGAAACTGATTTGCCGGAACGGGCTCTCGGGTTCCGAGTGCAGCAATATGGCATGACGCGGCATCGTGATCTCTTTACCCCCCGCCAGCTCGTCGCGCTGACCACGTTCTCAGATCTGGTTAACGAGGCGCGGGAGCGGGCGCATGAGGATGCCGTGGGCTTTGGGCTCCCCGACAACGGTGAGTCGCTGAACGACGGCGGCGAGGGCGCGCAAGCCTACGCTGACGCGATAGCGACTTACTTAGCATTCGCGGTGGACAAGATGTCGCTTACCAACTCTTCTATGTGCACTTGGCAGACAGAGCCCACGCGTTTGACGCAGACCTACAG
>JALZNL010000004.1 GCA_030857715.1 Actinomycetota bacterium
TCCCGGAGCCGGACGACCTCCGGGATCCCGCGTCCTTCCACTACAGGACGGTGCGGACGGTCTCGCCGACGGTCGGGGTATGTATCTTGTGGTCGGGGGCCAGGCGGAAGGCCAGGTCGCTGATGCGGCGGCGGGAGCCGTGGATCAGGATGATCTGGCGTGGAGAGAGCTTCCTGGTTATCCCGAGCAACTCCTCCTGCGTGCAGTGCGCCGCGAAGCTTACCCGCTCGACCCTCCACTGCTCCTCTTCGCCCTCGCCCCTATGCGCCCCGTAGGAGGAGGCGGCGTTTGAGGGCAGGATGACGGCGTTCTTGGGGTCTCCCTCCAGCTTGCGGCGGTAGAAGGCGCTCGCGCCGCCCTGCATGGTCACCGGGGAGGCGATGACGGCGCAGGGGTTGGTGAGGATGCGCTCGCGGGCCCTATCGTCGTTGGAGACGGCCCTGATGTTGTCCGAGAAAAAGATCTCGCGCGGGTCGCTGTGCTGCAGGTAAGGCTTCATGTACCCGAGCTGCTCGGCGTAGAGCCTCTCCGACGTCGTCACCACCGAGCCGTCCACGTAGATAAAGACGTCCCTGTCGAGGCCGTACTCCTTGCCGTAGTGCTTGAGGCCGAGGATGATCTCCTGTGCCTGCCCGAGCGCGTACGTCGGGATGAGCACGCTCCCGCCCCGATCCATCGTCGTGTCGTTTATGGTCTCGACCATGGTCCTTATGGAGTCCGAGAACGGCTGGGGCTTCTGGTCGGCGAGCGTCGCCTCCATGATGAGGAGGTCTATGTCCTTCACGTCGGGCAATCGAGCCGAGGGTATGGAGAAGTGGTCCTCCATGCAGATGTCCCCGGTGTGGAAGACCGTGGCCGGCCCGGACCGGAGCAGCACGCTCGCGGCGCCGAGGATGTGGCCGCTCTCGGTGAACGTCACCGTGGTGTCCCCGATCTTGAGCGGCTTGCCGAACGGCACGGGCACGAGCCTCTTCCTGACCTCGTGGATGGGCGCCCCGCCAGGCAGGCCGCCCCCCATCGCCGCGTGGTCGTTGAGCGCGCTCACTATGAGCTTCGCCGAGGGCGGGGTGCAGTAGATCGGCAACCCCGGCCGGTCCCTGACGAGCAGCGGAAGCGCCCCGCAGTGGTCCAGGTGGGCGTGGGTTATGACGGCCGCGTCCAGCCTGTCGAGGGCCCCAAAGTTGGGCGCCGCGGGGCCCCTGCCGTCAGGCTTGATGCCGGCGTCTACCAGCACCCGCGTCGCCCCGAAGTCGAGCAGGTGGCTGCTGCCGCCCACCTCCCCGGCCCCGCCGAGAGCGCGGAAGGAGAGCGTGGGCCTCGGCCTCGCGTGGCCCCCGTTCCGGTTGCCGTTCCCCGAAGTCTCTACCGGACCTTCCGGCGGCGCGGCCGGGGAAGGGTCCGGGTCTTCGGCCTCTTCCTCGGCGGGCTTGGGGGTTTGGGCGCGCGGGGCGCGCAGGTCGGCCTGGGCCTGGAGGACCTTGCCCATGAACTCGAGGAGGTGCGCCGTCTTGGCGGCGGAGTCGAGCGAGGCGGGCATGGCGCCGACCTCGTTTTTTACCGCCCGCACCAGCAGCTCGCCGAAGCCGTCGTCGGTGAAGCGGGCGTTCTGGAGCGCGTTCTTTATGCGGTCGCGCTCGGCGGCCACGCTCCCGAGCTCCTCGTGCAGCTCATCCACGCGTTCGGCGGCCCGGGAGTAGGCGGTCCGCTCGCCTTCGAGCGCCCGCTCTAGTTGCTTGCCGCGCCTCTCGAGCTCGGCTATACGCTCGTCGAGGTGGCCCCTGGCGTCCAGGGCCGAGGCCGCCTGCTCCTCGGCCCTCCGCACGAGCTCGGAGGTCCCGCTGCGCTCGCCGGTCAGGACGTCTACCTCTTCGGCGAGGGCGGCGGCCCGCTCGTTGGCGGCCCTGGAGGCGAAGGAGAGCCGCTCGTTCTCGCCCTTCAGGCGCTCGAGCTCCGTCTCCAGGTCCCGGACGTGGGCGTCTTCGGAGGCCTTCTTCTGCGCGGCGCCCTTCTCCACGCGCCAGGCCTCCGTCAACGCCTCGACGACGGCGGGGTCCTGCTCCTCTTCGGCGCTCAAGGCCGCCAGCAGGAGGCTCTCGGTGGTGTGGGCCTCCTCCAGCTCCTCCAGGTTATCCAGGGAGAGGCCTTCGAGGGCGTCGAAGGTCTCCGGCGGGATCTGCTCCTGCACGGCGTTCCTGAAGGCCCCCCACGCCGCCGGGTCCTGGATTATCCTGCGCGCCACACCGCGTAGCAGAGCAGCCCCTCCGCCGGACTTGCGCGTGAGCGCGTCCGCCCGGATGCCCCGGGGTAGGAGGACCTCGTCGAGACCCGGCACGCTCTTGCAGAGCTCCGCCAGCGCCCGCCGGGTGTCCAGACGGCCGAGACGGCCCATCACCAGCTCCTCCGGCAGGTCTTTCGGTGGTCGCCTGTCTAGCGGGGACTCACCGGCGTCCCCTTCCGCGCCCCTTGCCTCAATTTCTTCGTCTTTGGGTTTGGGATCTGACACGAGAACTCCCTCCGCGAATAGGAATGTCATAAGGAGTCTTCATAGAACCTGATTTTATCATGGGGGTTACTAAACCCCGCCCGCTTCTCCTGCGCCCGATCCTCGTATAGACTCCAACCATGAACAAAGCCCCCGAAGACACGGTGAAAGTCCGCGCGAACTCGCCCGGAAAATACCCCATTCTGGTCGTCGAATTGCCCGGTGGCGGGCTCCGCACGGCCTACTTCGAGACGGAATACGACCTCGACCGGGGCAAGACGGTCGGCGAGGACTGGCTCAGGGACAACGCCATCGGCCGCCACAGCTTCGTCGCCGTGGACCCGCCCGCCGAGATCCCAGCCACCTCGCTCGAAGGCCACGTTCGCCGGGAGCTTCTCGGAGAAGTCTAGGGTGCGGACCTCGTAGGGGCGTTTCGCGAAACGCTCCTACGCCGGGGTTCTAGTCGTTCCCGCCGCCCCTGCCGTTGTTAGCGTCGTTGTTGTCGCCGCCTGCGCCGCGGTTCCCCCGCCCGCCGTCGTCGCCGCGTCCGGCGTCCGGCACGTTCTCGTTCTCCCGCACGTTCTCGTTCTCCCGCACGTTCTCGTTCTCCCGCACGTTCTCCTGAACGTTCGGGGGGACGTTGTTGCCGTCCTGGTTCTCGTTGTCGTCGTTCTGTTCCTCTTCCGGCGGGGCCAAGTCTTCGGTCTCCGTCGAGGGCTCGGGGGAGGCGACCGTGGGCTCCGGCGGGCCTGCGCTGTAGTAGAGGGGCAGCGTGCTCCCCGGGTCCACGAGGGCGCCCACGCCCGGTTCCGTCGAGAGCGCCGTGCCGGCGGCCTCGACGGATTCCACCTCTATCGGGTCGGAGTTGATGCCGACGCTGCTCAGGCTCGCCTGGGCCTCCTCCACGCTGACGCCGTAGACCTCGGGGACCTCGACCTGCTCGACGCCGAGGCTCACCGCTACGTCCACCCCGTCGCCTGGCTCCACGCTCTCGCCCTCGCCCGGGTCCTGGGAGATGACGGAGCCCTCCGGCACGGTGTCGCTGTAGTCCTCGACCACCTCCCCGAGCACGAGGCCCGCCCCTTCGAGGATCTGGCCCGCCTGCGCCACGGTGCCCCCGGCCACGTCGGGCACCCGCACGGATTCCGGCCCGGTTCCGACGGTTATGGTGATATCGGAGTCTCTCTCGACGCTCTCCCCGCCTTCGGGGTCCTGGGAGATGATGGAGCCCTCGTCCTCGAAAGAGCTCTCCCGCTCGTCCGTGGAGGCCTCGAACCCCGCGTCCCTCAGGGCGTCTTTGGCCGCGTTCCGACCCTCGCCGACGACGTCCGGCACGTCGGCCACCTGCGTGTCGACCACCTCCACGGAGACGGTCGAGCCCTCCCTGGCCTCCCCGCCCTCCGGGTCCTGGCCCAGGATGGTGCCGACGGGCCGCTCGCCTTCGACCTCCGCGGTCGTCTCGATCTCGAAGTCGTCCCCGAACTCGTCCTCTGCCGCGTCCACGTCCATGCCGACGAGGCTTGGGACGGAGAGCATCGCGGGCGGTGGGGCCTCTTCTGGCTGGTTTCCGAGGAGGTTGTATCCGGCCCAGGCGAGGGGGACCAGCAGCAGGAGGGCGAGGAGCGCCAGGATGAATGGGGCGGCCCGCCTCTTCTTCTTGTTCGGGCGGACGCTCTGAGGTGGGGCGGCGATGCGGGTCGTCGCCGCCGGTAGGACGCTCGTCGCCATCTCCGTCGTCGCGCCAGAAGGGTCGAGGCCCGCCACGACCCTTTCGAGGTCCTCTATGAGCTCGGCGTCGTTGGCGTAGCGGTCCTCGGGGTTCTTCGCGAGCAGCCTCACCGTGACAGCGTTAATGCCGTCCGGTATCCCCGAGTTGAGCACCTGCGGCGGGACGAGGTGGCCGTTCACGTGCTTCATCGCGATACCTAAAGGGGTGTCCGCGTCGAAGGGCATCTCTCCCGTGAGCATCTCGTAGAGGACGACGCCTAAAGAGTAGAGGTCGCTCGCCGGGCCCACCGGCTCTCCCATCGCCTGTTCCGGGGATATGTAGTGGGCCGTGCCGAGGATGTGGCCCGTGCGGGTCATCGTCGAGGAGGAGGCCGCCCTGGCGATGCCGAAGTCCGTCACCTTCACGTCGCCGGAGCCCGTGATCAAGATGTTGTGGGGCTTGATGTCGCGGTGGATCACGTCCCGCTCGTGCGCCGCCCGCAGAGCCTCCGCGATCTGCAGCGCCACCGCCGCCGCCGTGCGCGGGGGGAGCGCCCCGCGCTTCAGGATGCGGTCCTTCAAAGTACCGCCGGAGAGGTACTCCATGGCGATGTAGTACGTCCCGTCATCGGACACGCCCCGATCAAAGATCGAGACGATGTTCGGGTGGGAGAGGGCGGCGGCGCTCTGGGCCTCGCGCCTGAAGCGCTCGACGAACTCGTCGTCGTCGGCGTACCGGCCGCTCATGACCTTCAGGGCCACGTCTCGGTCCAGGATGTCGTCGTGGGCCAGGAATACCTCGGCCATGCCGCCGCTTCCGAGCGGTTGGCGCAGGCGGTAGCGGTTGTCTACAAGCTGCTGCACTAGCGTCCCATTATATCTTTACCCGCCCCCGTCTCTCAGGTGGGTCTCCATCAGGTCCTGGGCTATGGGGACGGCGGGGGTGGCCGCGTCGCCCTCCGCGTCGATCACGCCGCCGTTCTCGACCATGACCGCGACGGCTATCTCGGGGTCGTCGGCCGGGGCGAAGGAGATGAACCAGGAGTGGGGATCCCGCGGCGGGTCCTCCGCCGTCCCGGTCTTTCCCGCGACCGTGACGCCGGGCACCTCCGCCTCCGTGAGCTGGCCCGTGGTGATGACGCCCTGCATCATCTGGTTCAACGTGCCAGCGGTGGCGCCGTCCAGCGCGTCGCTGCGGACGCTCGGGCTCGGCCTGTCGAGGATGATGCCGTCGGAGGAGCGTACCTCCTTGACGATGCGGGGATCCATCATATCCCCGCCGTTGGCGACCGTCGCTGCTACAAGGGCCATCTCGAAGACGTTGGAGGAGACCCTGTCCTGGCCGAAGCTTATCTGGGCCGTATTCCCCTCGACCCACTGCTCGACCGGGTAGCCGAGGTCGCTGCCGGAGACGGGGAGGGGGAAATCGTCGTAGGGGTCGCCGTAGCCGAAGTCCGTGGCCGTCTCGGCGAGGAGCTCCGGGCCCACCTCGAAGATGGCGATCTTGGCGAAGATCACGTTAACCGAGAACGCCAGCGCCTCGGCGAAGGTGATCCTCCCGAAGTCTTTGCCCTGGTAGTTGCTGACGGTCAGCCCGGCCGTCTCGTAGGTCCCCGGATCGAAGAACTCTTCCGTGGGCTGCACCCCAGCTTTGAGCGCCGCGGCGGACGTTATGACCTTGAAGGTGGACCCCGGCGGGTAGAGGCTCTGGGTGGCCCGGTTGATGAGGGGGGCGTCCGGTTCCTGGGAGAGCTCCGGCAGGGTCTCGTCGATGTTGTTGTTGTCGAAGGAGGGGTAGGTGGCGAGCGCGAGTATCTCGCCGGTCTTCGGGTCTACGGCCATCGCCGATCCCCGACCCGTGGGGCTCGCGGCGAGGGACTCGTAGGCCTGACGTTGCAGGTCGGAGTCAAGGGTCAAGACCACGTCGTTGCCGCGCTGGGGGCCGCCGGTGGCGCGGTTTATGAGCTCGTCGAGGGTCTCGGGGTCGCCGGCGACGCTTGAGAGGTCGGTGTTGCTGCCGATCTCGATTCCCGTGGCGCCGTACCTGGTGCTCCAGTAGCCGACGACGCCGGTGAAGGGCTCCCCCCCGGGATAGACGCGCTCGTAGACGGGGCCGGAGACGCCCTCGCGCTTCTCGCTCTTGGCGAGCACCGTCTCGCCGTCTCCCGCCAGGATCAGGCCTCGGGGGGACTCTATGGCCCTCTGGGTCTGGAAGCCGTTCTGGGGGTTGTTGGCGAGCGCCTCCCTGGAGTAGACCTGCCAGTAGGCCATCATCACCACGAGCCCGACGAAGCCCAGGGCGAAGAGGTAGAAGCTGCGCCTGAGGTGGGTGTTCAGGAGCCCAACCCTCCCTCTTCGCGCCGGCCGGCCCGCTCGGAGATGAGCAGGAGGAGGCCGGTCAGGATAAAGTTGCCCACGACCGAGGAGCCCCCGTAGGAGACGAAGGGGAGCGTGATCCCGGTGAGCGGTATCGCCTTGGTCACCCCGCCCACGATGACGAGGGTCTGGATGGCGAACATCGCCGTCAGCCCGAAGGCCAGAAGCTTCGAGGCGTCGTCTTCGGCGAGCAGGGCTATCTTCGTCCCCCGGTAGACGAACACGAGGAAGGCTAGCAGGACGGCGGTGGCCCCGAGGAGCCCAAGCTCGCTGGCGACGGCCGAGAAGACGAAGTCCGTCTCGACCTCGGGGATGGTCTGGGCGAAGCCCGCGCCGAGGCCCGTGCCGAGCAGGCCGCCGTCGGCGATGTTGAAGATGCTCTGCAGGATCTGGAACCCGTCCGTGTCGGGGTACGACCACGGGTCGATCCAGGCCCGCACCCGCACCTTGACGTGGTCGAAGAGCAGGAACGCCAGAAACGACCCGACGGAGAATAGTACCGTGCCGAGCAGGATGTAGGCGATGCGGCCGGTCGCCGCGTACAGCATCAACAGCGGCACGGCGAAGAAGAGGAGGCTGCTCCCGAGGTCCTTCTCGAAGACCAGGAGGCCGAGAGAGGCCGCCCAGACCAGGGCGACGGGGCCGAAGTACTTCAGGGCCGGGACCTGGACGCCGAGAACGGTGCGGCTCGTCGCCGCCAGAAGGTCGCGCGTCTCGGCCAGGTACCCCGCGAAAAAAACGATGAGCGCGATGCGGGCGAACTCCGAGGGCTGGAAGCCGACCGGGCCGAGGGAGACCCACAGGCGGGCGCCGTTCACCTCGTAGCCCAGAGGCGTGAACGTGGAGGCGATGAGCAGGACGGCCACGGCGGCGAGCAGGTACTTGTAGTCGAAGAGGCGGTGGTAGTTGCGGAAAAACAGGACGAGCAGAAACATCGTGCCGCTGCCGATCAGGATCCAGACGGCCTGGGTTATGGCCAGGCCCTCCTTGCCCTCGATGTTGTAGGTGAGGCGGAAGATCATGACGAGCCCGAGCCCCGTAAGCAGCGTTACGAGCGGCAGCAGGAGCACGTCGGAGTGCGGCAGGATCAGGCGCACCCCAAGGTAGAGCGCGAAGAGAGTCCCGGCGTAGTAGGCGCCGTAGACGAGGGGCGGGCTGGTCGCTCCCTGGGCGAAGATGAGGGTCGCGAAACCCAAAGTGGTCACGAGCAGCGCGAGGATCATGGGCGTGGCGACGCGCTGGGTCACGGGAGCATCACCCTACTGGCCCATGTCCCCGAGGACCCTCTCGGCGTCCCCCCTGGTGTAGAGCTTGTGGGTCTCGATGGGCTGCTCGTAGGGCTCCTTGATCTGGGACTCCGTGAGCCCTGGCTTCCGCCACTCCTGGTTGAGCTCGACCCCCAAGGGAGCGTACGGCAGGCCCTGGTAGGCGACCACCTCGCCCTCTTCGAAGGCGAAGTAGTACCGGCTCGAACCCCACAGGTAGGCCGGCACGAGCGCCACGAGGACGACGAGCACGACGGCCAGGCCCCTCACGAGCCTGCCCAGGAACTTCGCGGCCCCGCCGGAACGCCGCTTGGGGCGCTTGGGCGCCCTCGTTCGCCGCTGCTGCGCCCCGGCCGAGGAGGGCTGGGCGCCCGCCCTCTCCCGGGGCGTGCCTGGCGGCGGCCCGAGGCTCGGCATCTCGCTCGTCCCGCCGGAGCGGTCTATGTCCCCCGTAGCCGCGCCGGCCGCCCGCGGCTCCTCCCGGCGTTCTTTGACGTCTATGGCAACGACGGTGATGTTGTCGTTGCCGCCGGCCTCCAGGGCCGCGGAGAGGAGCTCGCGGACGGCGCCCTCGGGGTCTTCGGGGTGGCGGGCCAGGATCTCCTCCACCCCTTCTTCCCTCACCATGTCCGTGAGGCCGTCGGAGCAGAGGACGAAGCGGTCCCCGATCTCGACCGGCAGGACGGCCGTGTCCACCGTCACCCCGTCCTCGGTGCCCAAAGCGCGGGTGATGAGGTTCTTCTGCGGGTGCTCGAAGGCCTGTTCCCGCGTCAGGTCGCCGCTTCGCACCAGCTCCGCGACCAGGGAGTGGTCATCGGTCACGGGCTTGAGCTCCCCGCCCCGGAAGAGGTAGGCCCTCGAATCCCCGACGTGGGCCACCTCGACGACGGGCTCCCGCTGCGTCCCCCCGAAGCGGGCGGCCACCACCGTCGTGCTCATGCCCGAGAGCCTGTCGTCCCCCCGGCCGGCGGCCAGGATGCGGCGGTTCGCCTCCCCTATCGCCTCCTCGAAGGAGTCGTCGGGGCCGAGCCCGCGCAGCACGTCGATGGCGATGGAGCTCGCCACCTCCCCGGCCTCGAAGCCGCCGACGCCGTCGGCGACGACGAAGAGCGTCTCGTCCCCGCCGTCGCCCGCGAGCAGGGCGTCCTCGTTGTTCTGGCGCACCTTGCCGGGGTCGGTGGCGCCGAAAGGTTGGAGCTCCAGGAGCGGCACGCCTACTCCTCGTACCGGAAGGTCGTGGAGCCGATGCGGACGTTGTCCCCGTTCCTGACGGGCGTCGCCCCCACGGTCTTGCTGCCGTTGACGAAGGTCCCGTTGGTGGACCCCAGATCCTCGACGTAGAGGAGGCCGCCGTGGCGGGTGAGCTGGGCGTGGCGCCCGGAGGCGTAGTCATCGCTCTTCAAGACCACGTCGCTCGCCGAGGATCGGCCCACGCTCGTCTCGCCGTCCTTGAGGTCGAACCTCGTCTCCGGGGCCAGCACGTCCGATTCCTCGACGACGAGCTCCGGGGTGCCCGTCGGGCGCGGGGCGTAGGCGCGGCGTCCGTTCGCTTTCGGGGCGGGATCCCGCCGCGGCTCGCGGCCGGGCACGTAGGATTCGTCGTCCGGGATCTTGCGCAGGTCACCTATGCCCCGGCGCATCACGGCGTAGATAAACGCAAAGAGCAGCAACAAGAGCAACGCCTTGGCCGCCAGGAGCGGCACCTGGAGTTCGAGCACGGGCTAGCGTCTCCTGCTCGGTGAGGGCCTCCCGCCCCGCGGGGTCCCACCGGGGACGTCTATGCGGCGTACAAACCGGGCGGCCGTCTGGCCGAAGGTCAGCTCGTCCCCGCCCTCTATGCGCTCCCGGTCTATCGGGGCGCCGTCGAGCAGGGTGCCGTTGGTGGAGCCGAGGTCCTCCACCACGAAGCCGTCGTCGGCGCGCGAGATCCTGGCGTGTCGCCTCGATACGTTCGGGTCGTTGACGGTGATGTCGTTCTCCTGGGAACGCCCAACGGTCCACGGACCCGCGCCTTGGAGCGGGTAGCTGCCGTCGTCGAGGACGACCTCCACGACCTCCCGCGCCAGCCCGTGGTGCTTGGCCTCGTCCGCGGAGATTGCCGCCGTGCCCTCAGCCTCCTCCTCGCCGCCCGTCTCCTCCGTCTTGAAGATGCGGGTCTGGCCCGAGGTGTCCTGCGGGGCGCCCTTCTCGCGGGGGCCGTCGCCGCCGGTGAGCTTCGCGGTGACGCCGAACTCGCCGAAGCGGAGGGTCTCCTCGGTCTCGAAGCGGATCTTCGGCGGGGTCATCAGGTGGTAGCTCTTGTTCTCGGCGTGGGTGGAGGCGTACTGGATCAACTCGTCCTTCAAAGAATCCTGGTACGCCTGTATGGACTCATCGTCCTCCTGGGAGAGGTGGACGGTGAAGTCGTTCGGGGCGTAGGTGCGGGAGATGGAGACCATCCGGCCTTCGTCCATCTGCTTGGTGAGGCCCTTGGCGATCTCGACGGGGTGGATCTGGCGCCTGAAGGCCCGCCCGAAGACGCCCTCCACCAGAGATTCCATCCTTTTCTCGATGCCCTTGAGGAAACCCAACGAAACCTACCCTCTCGCCCTCGACACGAGGTACCTTAACACCCCGTATATTATAGCCGCGAGTGCTAAGGAAGTCAGAGCTTCGGGCAACGCTTCCTGGGACCTCTGGGAAACGATCAGCGCGTACCCGACCACACCGCCTCCGACCGCCGCCACGAGCCCAACGACCCACCGCCCGGACCACTCCGCCAAAGAGACCACGAGCGCCATTCCCGCCCACAACAGGATCAGCAGCGGCAGCTTGGGGTAGGCGTCCAGGATCAACCCCACCCGGCCCCACAGCTCCTCCACCCCGAGCCGCGTCGGCACGGTGTAGAAACTCGCCCCGAGGTAGGGTATCGCGGAGGACGGGCCGTCGGCGAAGTTGCCGTCCCTGACCGTCAACTCGTAGCAGACCATACTTATCGCGCCCGCCGCCGCCGAGAGGACCGCTCCCACGGGACGCATGAGCGCCCCGAAGAGGAGCGGCAGCCCGGCCCCGAGGCCCATAAAGAGGGTGAGCAGCACGGCGAGCAACGGCCCTAGCGGGAGCCTCCTGACGTCGGGGCTGGCTCCGCCAACTCCCCCGACCCAGAGGCCGCCGAGCACCGGCACGAGGATCGTCAGGCCCAGGCTGGCGTTGCTCTGCAGGAGGGCCACCACCAGCGCCACGATCACTCCCAGGGCGCCCAGACGCGGCAGCAGGTACGCCAGGACCCCGAGGCCCGCGGCTATGCCGAGCGCCTGCGCCCCCTCCACCAGGGGCGCCCCGAGCATGTACCCGAGCCATCCGGCCGTCAGCCCGTTGACGACCCGCAACGCGCCGTCCCTGGCCCCGTCGGAGATCTTGACGGTCTTGCTCGCCGTCCTGGAGAGGCCGCCGGCGACGGGCGCGCGCCGCCCGGTCAGGAGCTTGAGGGCGGCCCAGGCGCTCTGCGGGCGGTGGGCAGGGTTCGGGGACGTGGCCCGGTCCACGAACTCCTTGAGGCGCCGGGGCGGCTCGTAGGGCTGGTGGGCGAGCAGGGTCCTCGCCGTGGCGCCCACGGCGTAGATGTCCGTGAGCGCCGTCGGGTCCGCGCCGTCGAGGATCTCGGGCGCTATGTAGCCCGGGGTGCCGACGGCGAAGCCCACGCGGGTAAGGCGCGTGTCGCCGGCCCTGAAGGCGACCCCGAAGTCCGTGAGCTTCACGCGGCCCCGGTCGTCTACGAGGGCGTTCTGCGGCTTTATGTCGCGGTGGATGATGCCCTCGCCGTGGGCGTAGACGAGGGCTTCGAGGATCTGGGTCAGGGCGTCGACGAGCTCCCTGGTGTCGTAGGCGCGGGCCGCCTCGTCGAGCGGGAGGCCAGCGACGTACTCCGTCACGAGGAAGACCTCGTGGTCGCCGGGGATGACCTCTAAAGTTCTCACGATGTTCTTGTGTTTGAGGCCTTCGGCGATCTGGCCCTCGCGCAGGGCGCGGGAGCGTTCGCCGGCGTTGTAGACGGGGATGATCTTTACGGCGACGTCCCGGTTGCGGGCCATGCCGGTGAGCGTCCTGGCCCTCCAGACGGTCGCGAAACCGCCGCGCCCGATCATCTCCGCCAGCGCGTAACGTCCCTGTCCCTCGATGTAACGGGTCTCGGTCACGCTTGGGGCATTGTATATCCTTTAGGCATCAGGCTACAGGCAGCAGGTTTTAGGCTTTAGGCTCTAGGGTTGCTGGGCGAGGCTGGGTCCCGCTTGCCCACCCCTCGAACCTCGAACCTCGAACCTGAAAGCCTCCGAAGGTGGCGACCTGAAACCTGTAGCCTTTCCCTGGTACAATCCCCCGGGTCCAGGACGTGTCCCGAAAGGGTCTGCGGGCGAGTGGCGGAATTGGTAGACGCGCTAGGTTCAGGGTCTAGTGTCCGAAAGGACGTGGGGGTTCGAGTCCCCCCTCGCCCACCCAGTCTCGACGAGGTGTCCGTATAGAGCGTAGATCCCACAGGGCCGCCCCGAAGTCCCGCCGAAAGAGGCCCTCCGGGAGACCCTCCGGACGCTCCAGGAGCCAGCCAAAGAAGCGCGGCGGCCGGACGCTTCCGGCCTGGATCACGCTGCTAGGCTCCCTCTTTCTCCTCGCCATGGCCTTCGGCTTTATCTTTTTTGTGGCCCGCGGCTGTGTGGCCACCCAGGAATCCACCCAGGTACGCAAGTACGTCACGGGTGCGGACAGCGTTCTGAGCGACTCGTCCAACGCCGGCAGGGGGGAGCTGCAGAGCGTCCTGAAGAGCTCCGGCGGCGACCCCGGCATGGTGGACGAGGAGGCGTTGGGGAGGGTTGCGCTCCTCTCGGACAGGCTCTACACGCAGGCTTTGCAGAACGACGAGGTCCCGCCCGAGTTCGAGGACGCCCAGCCTTACCTGATCTCGGCTCTAGGCGTCCGCAAGGAGGCGGCCGAGAACCTCACCGGCGCCGTCGGCGGAAGCGGCAACGGCTTCGGCGACGCCCTGGCGACCGCCGTCGAGGACTTCAGGACCAGCGACTCCATCATCGCCAACCACTACGTCCCGGCCGTGCGGGAGTCCCTGGAGCAGGCCGGCCAGACGGGTGACGGCGGCTACCTCGAAGAGCCCCAGCCCTTCATGGACTACCGCGAGATCGGCTTCGATACGGCCTCCTCGACCGGCTCCGCCCGCAGCGACCCGAGCGCCGTCCACGGCGTCGAGATAAACGGCGTCACCGTCGCCGGACGCCCGCTCTACCCCGGCGAGAACGTCGTGCTGACGGGCGGCGACGAGGCCAGCTTCGCCGTCACCGTCGTCAACGGCGGCGAGGCGCCCGAGTCGGCGGTGGACGTCGAGGTCGTCCTCGACACCGACGCCGAGCGCCAGTCCAAGAACGCGACCGTGGCCCGCATAGAGCCCAAGGGGTCGGCGACCGTCGAGATCGGGGGCTTCATCCCAGGCGCGCTGGACGAGAAGGTCGAGACCACCGTCGAGGCCGGGCCCGTCAAGTACGAGAAGACCCTGGACAACAACACCCTCAACGGCTCGGTCACCTTTGGCCTGTAGAGGAGGGAACGCGTGGTAACGGCCATCGTGCTCGTCACGACCGAGGGAGAGCGGGTCCAGGAGGCTGCCCAGGCGATGCTCGCCGTCGAGGGCGTCACCGAGGCCTACTCCGTTACAGGCCCATACGACCTCGTCGTGATGGTCCGCATCCCGGACTTCGAGAGCCTCGCCGATATAGTTCCCGAGAAGCTCGCCCATGTTCCCGGCGTCGCCCGCACCGAGACCATGGTCGCCTTCCGCGCCTACTCGAATTACGACCTTGACCGGGCGTGGAGCCTCGGGTTCGAAGAGTAAGGTATCAGGCTTCAGGTGATTGAGATCGAGACTGGGAGGCTCCTGCTGCGCTGGTGGCGGGATGAGGATCTGGAGCCCTACGCCCGGCTCTGCGACGACCCGGAGGTCATGCGGTTTATCGGGGATGGCTCGACCCTTACGCGGGAGCAGAGTGGGGATCAGATCTCGCGCTTCGTCCGGCACCGGCAGGAGCGGGGGTTCGGGCTCTGGGCGGCGGAGAAGAGGGCGACCGGCGCTTTCGTGGGGTTCGCCGGCCTCGCCCATCAGGAGGATTGGCCGAAGGCGAACACAAGACCGAGGTCGGGTGGAGGCTGGATCGCGCCTTCTGGGGACAAGGTCTCGCTACCGAGGCGGCGAAGGCCAGCGTGGCTTACGGGTTCGAGACGCTCGGGCTGGTTGGGATAATCAGCATCATCCAACCCGGGAACACAGCCTCGCGGCGCGTCGCGGAGAGGCCTGGACTCACCCCACGCGGCGAGACCCGCTGGAGGGACGCGCCAGTCGTCTGGTATGCGATAGACCGCCGGGATCGGCCAGCAGAACTGTTGCCTGAAGCCTCAAAACCTAGAACCTAAAATCTAGCTCTGCTCCTCGGCGAGCGCCGGCCTCGTCCCCTCTATCAAGAACGCGACCACGTCGAGAAAGTCGCCGCTGTTCTCATAGACCTCCCGCTGGCTCTGGCTGCCGGTGCCGCCCTCGACTATCTCGAGTATGCCTTCGAGCTCGGTCTCGCAGCCGAGGTCCTGGGCGTGAGGGTTGAGCTTTTCGACGAGGTCGCGGGCGATATCCCTGGCGGGGACGGTCGTGTCCCCGTCGTAGAAGGCTGCGTCCATGCCGTGGCGGGAGGCCCGCCACTTGTTCTCCTCCGCGAGGTCCTTGTTGTAGGGGCCTCGTGGTTCAGAGTCTTCGAGGGCGTGGGCGACGACACACTGGGTGAGGGCCGTGAGGGCTGTGGCGTACTTGAGGTTCGTCTGGGAGTCGAGGATGCGGAGCTCTATGGTCCCTATATTGGGGTGCGGACGGACGTCCCACCAGCAGTAAGTATAGTCTTCCATGGCGCCCGAGCGGACCATGAGGTCCACGTATTTTTCGAAGGACTCCCAGTCCGGGAAGGCGGGGGGGAGGCCGGCGCGGGGGAAGGTCTCGAAGATCTTGACCCGGCACGACTCGAAGCCCGTGTCGAAGTCTTGCCAGAAGGGGGAGTTTGCGGAGAGGGCGAGGAGGAGGGGGGCGTGTTCGGAGAGGCGGTTGTGGGCCTCTATGACCTTCTCCTCGTCTGGCACGGCGACGTGGACGTGCTGGCCGAAGATCACCTCCCGCTCTGCCACCCACCGCAGAGTCTCTATTACCTTGATATAGCGGTCCTGCTCCGTGACCTTCTGGTCGCGGTAGCGGCTGAAAGGGTGGGTTCCGGCCGAGGCGAGCGAGGCGCCGCAGGCGGCGGCCCAGGACCCCACGCGGCCCCGCAGTTCGCGCAGGTGCTTCTCCGTGTCGGCGGCGGTGGCGCAGGGCGGGGTCTTTATCTCCAGCACGGACTGGAAGAGCTCGTAGGAGACGAACTCGCACAGCTCCTTCGGGAGCCGGGCCATGACATCCTCGATCTTCGGGACGAGCTCCCCGGTCGTGGCGTCCACGATGTGGAGCTCCTCCTCGACCCCCAAAGAGTAGCCTGAACCGCCACCCTTGAACTCTATGGGCACGACGCTCCTCCTCTATCCGTCGGGGCCGGAGAACCTCCCCGTCCCGGTCCTGCGTCTCGTGGGCCTTCCCCCGCGCCCCTCCCGCGGCCTCTGCCAGACGGGGTTGTGCGAGACATGCGAATCCTTCGCGGTCAACGTCGTTTGCGTGCGGCAACATAGTACCCGCTTTGGCCGGGTAGGGCCAAGATCACAGAGCCTCTCCTGTTCGGCCGGTTTTCCCGAACTTGATCTGGGCCAGCACCGCGCCGGAGATCACGAGCGTCGCCCCAACGATCTTCGGAACTGTGAGCTCCTCGCCCAGCAGGACCGTCCCAAGGGCGCCCGCCACCACGGGCTCGACGGTAGCCACGATGGCCGCCCGTCCCGCCCCCAGGCGTCCGAGCCCGAAGGTGTAGAGCGCGAACGCCAGCGTCGTGTGCACGACCGCGAGCATGAAGAGCACCGCGTAAGAGGTGCCGGGGAGCCCGACCAGGGTGTGGAAGGTGGGGATGGCGGCCAGGGACAGCAACACCGCGCCGAAGAACAGGGCGTAGGAGAGGATCACGGCCGGCCCCAGCCGCCCGGCCACGGGGCGGCCGAAGATCGAGTACAGGCCATAGGTGAGTCCCGCGAGCAACCCGGTGACCAGCACCGTCGGGGTGACCTCAAGGTTCGCCGGGTCGTACGCGCCCGCGACGAGAAGGACCCCGCCGATGGTGAGCCCGAGCGAGACCAGCTTGGCCGGGCCGAGCCCTTCCTCAAGAAAGAGCCAGGCCAGCACCACTACGAAAGCCGGGGAGCTGTAGAGCAAGACCGCCGCAGTCCCCACCGCACTTTCCCTCACCGTGAAGAAGTAGAAGAGGTAGAAGAGCCCGATCCCGACCAGTCCCAACGGGACCAGGAACATCAGATCCCGGCGCGGAACCCCAAGCCTCCTCGCCCCTCCGGTCGCCAGCAGGAAGGCCATCACGGCCAGCCATCCGACCACAGCCCTGAACGCCACCAGCGCCTCGAAGGAGACGCCCTCGGCGTAGAGCATCTTCGAGAAGATCCCGAGCGTTCCCCACGTCGAGGCCGCCGCCGCGACGGCCAGCATCCCGAGCAGTATGTCCCTGGTTCCGCGCAGATTTCCTCCCGTGCTCTACCGCAGGGGGTAGTTATACGGCAAGCGCGTCCGGGGCGCGGGACAAGAATCGCCCCCCGTCTGATGGACGGGCTCTCGCCTAGTGCCGGTCGAGCTTGCGGGCGACCTCGTTAAGGCCGATGCGGTAGCAGATGGAGCGGCCGTGGGGGCAGGTGGCGGGAAGCCGGCAGCTGAGCCAGTCGTGGACCAGCTTCTCCATCTCCGCCTGGGAGAGCCTGTCGCCCATCTTTACGGCCGAGTGACAGGCGATGGTCGCCAGGATGCGGTCCTCGCGGTTGTGGCCCGGGTCGGAGCCCTTGATGGCCGAGAGCGCGTCCTTGAAGGCGCCGGCCACGTCTCTGTCCGCGAGGGTGGAGATGACGGCGTTTACGCGCACGGAACGGGGGCCGAAGGGCTCGACCTCGAAGCCGTAGACGGAGAGCTCTTCGATGCTCGCGGCGGCGAGCTCCGCGTCGCCCGGGGAGAGCTCTACGACCTCGGGGACGAGCAGGCTCTGCACGGTCGCCGGGCTGTCGGAGTCGTTGAGGCCGTCCAGGATGGCCCGCTCGTGGGCGACGTGCTGGTCCCCGACCCACAAGGATTCCGGCTCCTCGACGAGGATGTAGCCCGCCGCGAGCTGGCCGATGACCCGCAGGTCTTCGAGCGGCGGCAGCGCGCCCCGCTCCGGCAACTCGCCGTAGGCAGGACGGCCCTCGGCCACCGTCTCTTCCGTCATCGGTCGCGAAGCTTCAGAGAGGCGCTCGCGGACCTCGCGCAGGTCCCGGGGCGGCGCGGCGGGGTAGACGGGCCGGTCCCCGGCCACGGAGGAGCCCCCTCGTGCCGGAGGTACGGAGAAGCGGTCCTGGGTGAAGGAGCGTTCTGTCGTGCGGGGGGTGGCTGTTGGGGCGGGTGGGCGCCACTCTATGGCGGTGCGGACGGCGGCGGTGAGGGCCTCGCGGGCGGCGCGTTCCTCGGAGAAGCGGACGACCTGCTTCGTGGGGTGGACGTTCACGTCCACGCGGCGGGGGTCGGCCGTGATCTCGACGGCCACCGGCGGGTAGCGGCCCGATGGCACCGTCGCCCGGTAGGCGTTGTCCAGCCCCCGGTGCAGGTTCTCCGCCCGGACGAAGCGGCCGTTGACCGAGATCGTCTGGCAGGACCGGCCGCCTTCGGTGAGGCTCGGCAAGGCAGCGTAGCCGGAGATTTTGAACGCCCCAGACTCGTAGGCCACCTCGCGGAGCGCGCGGGCCTTGGCGACACCGTGGATCTGGGCCAGCCGCTCAAGCAGGCCGCCCGCCTCCGGCAGCGAGAGGTAGTCCCGTCCGGCCTCCGTCAGGCGGAAGGCCACGGTCGGGTGGGCGACGGCCACGTGGGTAACGGTCTCGACTATGGCCGCCCTTTCGGCCCGCGGGCCCTTCAGGAAAGCCCTGCGGGCCGGGACGTTGTAGAAGAGGCGGTCTACCAGGACCGTCGTGCCCTTCGGGTGGGAGGCGGG
>JALZNL010000152.1 GCA_030857715.1 Actinomycetota bacterium
CCGCCGCCGCGAGCCCCCCGATGCCGCCGCCCACGACCACGACCCGGCTCACGGGTAGGCCCCGAGCGAGAGGGCCCCGACGAGCTGAACGCCGGCCACGGTCCCGGCGACGTAAGGGAAGGCTATGGAGAGGGGATAGAGCCGGTGCCCCGTCCGCGGCACGGGGTTCTTGTACAGGGCGTAGAGCAGGTAGCCGGCGATGGCGGCGTTCACGAGGGCCACGGGGAGGTTCACGAGGGCGAAGCATACGGTCGAGAGCGTCCACAGGGCGCCGCTCCAGAGCACCACGCCCCGGGGCCCGAGCCTGACGGCCGTCGTCGCGATGCCCGCGTCCCGGTCCTCGTCTATGTCCTGGACGGCGTCGAAGGTGTGCTTGGCCGCGCTCCACGCCATGAGGCCTGCGGCAGCGGGCCACACGGGCGCCTCGCCGAGGACCAGCGGCACGAAGACCAGCGGGAAGGCGTAGGCCGCGTTGCTCAGGGAGTCCAGGTAGGGTCGGGCCTTGAAGCGGGCCGGCGGGGCGGAGTAGCCGACAAAGATCAGGGCGTACAGGACCATCCAGAGCGTCGCCCCGACGGGCAGGAAGGGGACGAAGTACAACAAGAACGGCCCGTTCAAGAGGACGACGCCCCGGGCAATGAGGTGTACCTCATCGGGGGCGATGCGGGCGCCTTCGAGGGTACCCTTGCGGGGGTTCCTGGCGTCGGTCTCCTGGTCGAAGACATCGTTAACGCCGTAGATCAGGAGGTTGAAAGGCAGCGTGAGCCAGAGCAGGACCGGCAAGGCCTCCCACCGCCACAGTTCCCCCGCGAGCCACATCCCGACCGTCGCGGGGCCGACGGTGTTGATCCAGAGCACCGGCCGCGATATGTGGATTAGGCGCCTGATCACGGCCCAAATATACCAGCGCCGGAGCTTCCCACCCTCTATGATATGCGCGTGTTTTCACGTCTTCTCCGCGCCACGCCGGCCCCGCTTCTCCTCTTCTCTGCCGTCGCTTTCGGCGCGGCGTTCTTCGCCGTCCGCTTTCCGGACGTGCCGGGCGCGAGCGCGGGCTCCTACGTTTCCTCGGTCCTGATCTCGCTCCCCGCCCTCGCCGCCCTCGCCACCCACCTCGGCCCCCGAAGGGCCGCCGCCTCCGTGCTTTCGGTCTCCGCTTTCGCCTACGCCATCGAGTCCGTGGGTGTGGCGACGGGCTTCCCCTACGGATCTTTCTCTTACGGCGAAGCCCTCGGCCCGAAGCTCTTTGGCCTTGTCCCGTACCTGCTGCCCGTAACCTACGTCCCGCTCGTGATAGGGGCCGTGGCCGCCGCGTGGGGACCGAACCGCCTCACCCCGCGCGTCCTCATCGCCGCCCTCCTGCTCGTCCTGATGGATGGCGTGCTGGACCCCGGCGCCACGGCACTCGGCTTCTGGACGTGGACTGAAGGCGGCCCGTACTACGGCGTCCCCCTGGTCAACTTCGCCGGCTGGCTGCTCTCCGGCGCCGTCTCCGCCACCCTGCTCCTCTCCGCCGGCCGCCCCCAAACCCCGCCACCCCCCGGCGCCCTCGACAGCGCCGTCCTCGCCCTCGCCTTCTGGACCGGCGCCGCCGTCTTCTCCGGCCTCGCCTTCCCGGCGCTGCTTGGTATCGTCCTTTTCGTCCTCTCTCTGGCACGCCGCTCGGACCTCAAGGCCGCGTCAAAGTAGCAATAGGCACAAGAAACGCCGTTGGACCGGCCGCCGGACCCCGTATATGGCGTTTCTGTAACTTTTATTTATTTTCGTTAAATCTGATCTTTTATTTATGAATTCGTTGTGCTTACATGATGCTCGTAGAGGCGCGCGAGAGAAGGAGCGGCGATGATCCAGGAGCAGGCGGTCATGGAGTTGGGTGTTCGCAGGGAGGACCCGGCCTACAGGAGCGGTTGGAAAGACGGGCGTTTCGGGCCCTCGGAGTTGTTCCTCTCGAACTCGAACCTGGCCGGTTGGGACGGCCACCGGGAGCGGCTCGCGTACTACCGGGGCCACCGCGACGGCCGGCGGGTACGCGAGATGTTGGCAGAGGAGAAGACGGCCTAGCCCTAGCCCGCCAGACCCCAGGCTCGACACAACGACGGGCCTTCTCTCAGCCCGAAGCCGTTCATCTTGCACAGTCGTCTCCGCCGGCGCCGACCACTTCCGTGGCCGGCGTCTTCGCTCGTTCCCTCGCTTGAAACCTCGTCTCCGGCGAGTAAGGTCAGGTCTCGTCCAATGCCGGAGGGGCTGACGGACGCCTCGCGAGCAAGCGACGGGCCGACCCGGGGCGGCCGTGTTGGGGGGATCTGGCAATGTTGCACGAAGAGTTCGCGGATAGGGTGGCCGAGCGCCTGGAGGCGGCGGCCGAGGTGCTGGAGGGCGAGGCCGGGTCCCTGGGCAACGAACCAACGGCGGTCCGCGCCAGGGTGCTGCGCCTGGGCGCGGACGTGGCGCTGCAAGAGGCCGCGACCGTGACCGAGGAAGAGTCCCCGCCACCCCTGGCCCAGGCCTGAAGATTAGGTTTCAGGCATCAGACATCAGGTTTGTGTTGGCGGGCAAGGTTGCCGGTGCTGTGGTTCACCGCTCCTTGTGCCCGGACGCCGGTCTCTGGCTGCAGTGGGGTTCATAAGTATTGATCCACCTCGCCCGAGGGTTTCCCGTTGGCGACCACCGTCTGTCCGGGAAGTCCTTCCTGACACCCGAAACCTGTAGCCTGAAGCCCGGATTGTGGGGGGATCGGGCGGGCTTTGTCGGCCCGCAACCCTTTGGGATCGACCGCGTATCCGAGAATGAGGGCCGGCGGCTCCCCCTCCAAGTTCGCCGCCGGCCCGCGGTTATGTTAACGAAAGTCTTCGGCGATCTCCACGATAAAGGTATCCTGGTCTTTGGTTGGAGACTCACGGGCCTCCGGCGCACCCTCCAGGTTCGGGCTTGCCGATGTCCTGCGTGATGTGGAACTTCCCGGTGCCGCCCGGGGCCTCCATGCAGTAGGAGTCGTCCGTGCCGCCGGATGCCACGGTCACCTCCTGGTCGCCTTGCCTGAAACCGTGGGCTTCCAGGGCTTCCACGTCGTCGGTGTACTTGTCTTCCTCCGCGTAGTGGAGTTGCTGGGAGGTCGCGGCGGTGCGGAGTTGCGCCTGGGCGGCGGTGTCCTTCGCCCGGTCTTGTTGCCCGATGTAGGTCGGGAGCGAGATCGCGGCCAGCACCCCGATGATGACGACCACGACGAGCAACTCTACGAGCGTGAAACCCCGCCCGTCCGTTAGAAGTCGCGGGAGCCCGCCCGCCTGCCCGGTGACCCCGTCGGGTAAGTCCCTCGCCCCGATACCCTCGTCCACGTCCGCCCCGCTTTGGTAGCCGCGTTCCGTCCTCTCCTTTGTCGGCTGTTGTGGCTGAGGTCTTTAGGCAGGGTCGTTCAGCCCCCGTACTCCATGGGGGTGTCGAGGTCGGTGAGGATATCGGCGGGGCGGCGCAGGGTCGCGGAGGCGACCTCGCCCAGGTAGACGGTGTGGTCCCCGGCCTCCATCTTTCCCACCACGCGGCATTCGAGGTGGGCGAAGGCGTCCTCGAAGAGCGGGGCCCCGGACTCACCTGTGGTATAGGCCGAGCCGCCGACCGTGCCGTTCTCAGGCTCCAGGGGCTGGGTGAAGCGGCGGGCCAGGTCCTCCTGCTCCGTGTCGAGGAAGTTCAGGGAGAAGACGCCGCCCTGCTCCATGAGCTCGTGGGTGTGCTGGTCCCTGCGGACCGCCACCACCAACTGCTGCGGCTCGAAGGAGACCTGCGAGACCCAGCAGGTCGTGAACCCGTTCGCCTCACCGTCGGCGCCCACCACGCCCGTGATGTAGAAGCCGTAGGGAATGGTCTTGAGGATCTCGCTCCGCGTCTGCTCCATGGTTCGCTCCTTCGTCGCTCGCAGCACGGCGCCTTCGGCGCCTCTCAGCACGCCCGCTTCGCGGGCTTTCAGCACGCTCCGGCCTTCGGCCTACGCTCTCAGCACGTGCCCTGACGGGCACTTTCAGCTACCCGGTCTTCTTCGAAACCGCCGTTCGTAAACCCTTCGCCAACCCCGGGTATTCTCTCAGAGCGCCCGACTTCGCACCACAAACAAAAAGCTGAAAGGCGCGGAGCGCCGTGCTGAAAGCGACCGGAGGGAGCGTGCTGAAAGCGGAGCCCGAAGGCCGGAGCGTGCCGGCAGGTCAAAGCCGCCCTGAACGTATGATTCCGACGAGTAGCAGGAGGCCCAAAATAGCGGCGAAGACGAAGCCAACGAGGCCGAAGACGCTGACGCCGAGGATCTGGAGGCCCTCGACGAAGATGCCGAGCATAGAGGAGCCGATGATGAGGGCGGCTATCAGGAGGGCGAAGACCAGTCGGTTGGCGAGGATGTCTACGCGCCCGATCAGGTCGTCAAGACCGGCGTGGCGGAACCGGACCTCGACCTCGCCGTCCTTGAGCTCGTCGAGCAGCGCGTGTACCTGGCGCGGGTAGTCCGCGAAGGTGTCGGGCTGGGCGAGCCTGCGCGCCGTCCTGGCCGCCACGTGGGCCGGGTCCCTGTGGCGGGAGACGAGCGTGTTCGCCGCCTCGACCGCCGCCCGCGTCTCCTTGCCCGAGAACTCTTCCGCCGTCCCCAGGGAGCGGGCCGCCTGCGCCACCTCGTCGTGCAGCTTCGCGCCGCCGCGGCGCAGGGCCTCCAGCGCCTGCGCCCGCATTACCGCCAGCGGGTGCTCCTCCCACAGCGGACCCCCGAGGGAGCCCAGCGTCTCCCGAAGCTCGCGACGGAGGTCGGCGTCGGCGCGGGGAGCGGAGCCTCCGGCGAGCGGCAGGGCGCGCACGATCCCGTCCACGTCCCCCCGCCGGACGGCCGCCAGCACCTCGGCCACCCCGCGCAGCCTCTCCGGGTCCAGCGCGAAGACCTCCGTCGGGTCCAGGAGCCAGACCTCCCCGGTGAGGCCGTCCACCGCGAAACGCCCCGGTGAGGGGTCGGCGAGGAAGATGCCCTCCGTCAGGGCGAGCCGCACGAGGGCGCCGGCGACCTTGCGGCCTCCGGCTTCGTCCAGAGCCTCCGGGTCGACCGGCGCTTCGAAGGTGGCGCAGCGGCCCGTCGAGAGGCTCCGGTAGATCTCCGGGACGCGGAGGGCGAAGCCGTCCATCTCCCGCAGGCGGCGTGAGATCCTGGCCGCGAAGAACATGTCCCGGCGGTGGTTGACGTGGGCGGTGAACTCGGAGACGGAGAGGTTGGGATCCAGTGGCAGCTGTGGGCCGATCCTGCGCCGCGTGAGGTCCGCCACCGGGCGCATCGCCAGGAGGTCGCGGCGGATGCCGGGACGGTCCACGACCACGAGCGCCGGTCTCCCACCGGGCAGCATCGCCCGGTGGGCCTGGGTGAACGGGCCCGTCCTCGCCGGCGCCTCCTCGAAGGAGACGAAGAGGCGCTCTAGCGTATTGTCCAGCTCGCGCTCCAGGATGGTCCGCGTCTCGGCGAAGGGGATCGCGTTGGCGGGGGCGGCGGCGCGGGCGAGCTCCGCCGCCACGTCCGGGGGGAGGAGATCCCCGCGGGCGGAGAGGAACCTTCCGAACTCCGCGAAGGTGGGGCCGAGCTCCTCCAAAGAGAGGCGGAGCCGGGGGCCGATACGTCCGGTGTCGGCCGGTCCGCGGCGGCGGGAGAGGCGGCCACCGAAGACGAATCCGAACCCGTAGCGGGCCCCGACCCGCGCGATCCTGGCCGCCCTGCGGGTCGGGCTCTCCGGCGGGCCGCCCGTGACCTTCTCCATCGTGCAAGCTTAACACCCGAATGCCGGGGGAGACGTGGGATTGTGCCGGGCTCCCGATCCATCCGGCCGGTGTTGGCGTATAGTCTCGGGATGCCGTTAAGGGCGAGGCGCTTACAGACCAAGGAGAGGAGCGGGCAGTTGGGGGAGAAGACCACGCGGCGCGGGTTTCTCGTGACGGCGGCGGCCGGCGTCGCGGGGATTGCGCTGACGGGCGTCGCGGGTTGCGGGTTGACCGACCCCGGCCGGGCAACCGCCGCGTCTCTCCGAAGACCGCCGGAGGCATGGGTCTTCCGCTCGCGCCCGGACCTGAGGCCGCCCGCCGTGCGCGTGTTAGAGGCCCGGCGCGGGACCTCCCCGGGCTACATCTTCCTCGCCCCCAAAAAGGACCCCGACGAGGGGGGATCCGGCCAGGACGGGCCGATGATCGTCGACGGCGACGGGCAGCCGGTCTGGTTCCGGGCCGCCCCGCCCGGCGAACCCGACGTGATGGACTTCAAGGCGCAGAGCTACCGGGGGAGGCCCGTC
>JALZNL010000153.1 GCA_030857715.1 Actinomycetota bacterium
GAGGAGCCGACGACCACCGTCACGTCGCTGCCCATCCTGCGGTAGAACTGGGCCATCTCCAGGCCGATGTAGCTGCCGCCTACGATGGCCAGGTGCCCCGGGAGTTCCTCCCTGTTCATCCAGTTGCCGGCGTCTATGTAGTCCACGTCCTCCAGGCCCTCTATCGGGGGGATGAGGGTGCGCGTGCCGGTGTTCACGACGACCTGGCCGACGAGGAGGGAGCGGTCGCCGACGCTTACGCGGAAGCCGGCGTCCTCCCTGCCTTCGAGGCGGGCGTGGTCCCGGATCAGGACGGGGTTCTCCGCGCCTTCGAGCCCCTTGTCGAGGCCCGCGCGCTTGGTCTCGGCCACACCCCGCGCCCGGCGCAGCACGGCCGGGAAGTCCACGCGGACCTCGGGGATCTCGATCCCGTACTCCGACGCGCGCCTCGCCTGGAAGGCGACCTTCGCGGAGGCGATGGCGGCCTTGGTCGGGCTGCAGCCGAAGTTCACGCAAGAGCCGCCGAGATCCTTACGCTCGGCCAGGGCGACCGTGCGGCCCTCGCCGGCCAGCTTGTAGGCGAGCGGGATGCCCGCCTGTCCTCCGCCGATTATGAGGACGTCGTAATCCGTTGCGTTCTGCAAGGTTGGTCCCTTCTAATTCGAGTTAACCGTGCTTCAGGGAGAGCCGACGCTAGCCATCTCGCAGTCGCGCGGCTTCTCGCCGTCGTTGGCGTCCATGAGGACCTCGTCGCGGCCGGGGCCGCAGGAGATCTCGTCCCTGCCCGCGGCTCCCACCGAGTCGGGGTCCTGGGCGTCGATCACGTCGTTTCCGGGACCACCGTAGAGCCGGTCCTTGCCCTCGCCGCCGTGGATCTCGTCGTTCCCCCCGAGGCCCCGCACGACGTCGTTGCCACTCCCGGCCCGGAGCTTATCGTCGCCAGCGGTGCCGACGAGCGTCTCTCCGTCCGCCGTATGCTGCGACGTCGTTGGCGGCGCGGTCTCGGGAGTTTTGGCCTCGTCGCCCGCACCGTCTTCGACGCCCGCCTGGCCACACCCGGAGGAGAAGACCAGGCAACCGAGCGTCACGCAGAGAGCCCATGTCGGCCGAAGACGGATCAAGAAGATTCGACTACCGGACGACTGCGCCGTCGTCGCGCAGGATCTCGACGGCGTCGGGGTCGGTGTGGAAGACGCGCACCCTGACGGTGGAGGCCGCGAGCAGGAGCCCGAAGACCCCGCCGCGCAGGTCCTGGGGGTTGGCGGGCTCGACCCATCCGACCTCGGCGTTGGAGAGGTCCGCGTCCGTGGTGACGAAGCGCTGGAGCAGGAGGCTCAAGGGCACCCTGAGAAGCAACGCGAGCGCGACGGAGCCCACGATCAGGAGGTAGAGCGGCCAGTCCATGTAGATCCCGACCCCCAAAGCCGCCAGAAAGAAGATCGCCGCGAGCAGGTTCGCCGCCACGATGGTCGTGCCGCAGTTGCGGTGTATGGCCAGGCGCCGCTGCCCGCGCTTGAGCCGCCTGAGCGCCTCCCTGGCCGCGCTGTCGACCTCCTCCATCGAGCGGACGCCCTGCACGAAGAACCCGTCGTCCGTCGAGAACCCGCTCAGCCTGCGGCCCGGCTCCCGCTCCATCATCACCACGACGGTCGCGTGCTCCAGCGCGTGGTTGCGGCGCAGGATCCTGTTCCCGAGCACCGCCCTGAGCTGTTTGGGGTAGACGAATAAACTCCCCACAGCCTGCAACGAGAACAGGATCGGCAACAGGAACAGGAAGAGGACCACGAAAAACGCCACGAACAAGACAAGCACCAGGGCCACGTGCAGCTACTTTCCTCGACGGGGATACATCCTGTAGAGGATTATATCTTAGGTTTCGGCGCGCTACGCCCTGCGGGCTACGCTTTCAGCGCGCTCCGGCTTCGCCTCTGCTTTTAGCACGGCGCTTCGCGACTCTCTGCATTTCAGCCAGTCAGCACGCCGTCTGACGCCGGCTTTCAGTTTTTCAGCGGCGAGGCCCGGACGGCCGAAACATCTCACCGACATCAGAAGATGCCAGGCACATCCGCCCACCACCGCCGGGCGATCGAGGCCGGGCGAGTCTCGAATGGCGTGCTGACAGGCTGACCAGCTAGACGTCTACCTCGGCCGGTTCGTCCAGTTCGTGGAGCAGGCCGAGAGCCGTCCGGGCGACCCGCCTGTGGCCCTCGTAGTCCCCCGGCTCTCCCATCGGGAGGTTGTACGGGAAGGGGACGAAGGCGACGCGGGGGGCCGCCACCCCGCGTTCCATGGCGAGGGTTACGGTGGGTATGCCCCGCCCCTCGATCGCCTCGCAGACCAGGCCCACGGCCCGGTGGCAGAGCGGTCAGGAAGGCGTCAGCAGGACGGCGTCGACGCCGTCTTCGACCAGCTTGCCCGCGGCCTCGGGGGCCGTTTTCTCCGACAGTAAACCTGTTTCGTGGATGGCGCCCATGAAGGAGAAGTGACGGTGGTTGAGGGTCCCGACCTCGCCCGCCGATACGAGGTCTCGCAGGGTCCACAGGGGGAAGACGGAGTCGAGGTCGGAGCCTTCGTCGGGACGGTGGTAGGCGTGGGTCCAGGTCAGGTCTTCCGCGTCGGTGGGGATCTCGCGGTAGGAGCAGTCGCCGGCGGGAGCGTCTATGTCGAAGCGTGGCTGCCCCGGCAGGTGGACGCCGCCGGTCGTGACGAGCGCGAGCCGGCTCCCGGAGAGCGGCCTCTCTGGCCGGACGAACGGTAGCACTAGACGTTGAAGCGGATAAGCGCGGTGTCGCCGTCTTTTACGACGTAGTGACGGCCTTCGAGGCGGATGCTGGCCGCCTCCTTGGCCTTGGACCAGGAGCCCGCGGCGACGATGTCTTCCCAGTCCCCCACCTCGGCGGCTATGAACCCGCGCTCCATGTCCGAGTGGATGCGCCCGGCGGCGGTCCGCGCCGTCGAGCCGTCCTGCACGGTCCAGGCCCGGCTCTCCTTCTCCCCCGCCGTGAAGAACGTGACCAGCCCGAGCAGCCGGTAGGCAACCCGCACGAATTCCTGGAAACCCGTGTTCTCCAGGCCTAGCATCTCAAGGTATTCCCTCGCCTCGTCCTCCCCGAGCTCCACGACCTCGGCCTCCAACTTCGCGGAGAGGCGCACGACCTCGGCGCCCTCGCGCGCGGCCAGCTTCTCCACCCTGGCGCTGTATGCGTTGCCCCCCGCGACGGACTCCTCGTCCACGTTCGCCACGTAGAGGGTGGGCTTGGCCGTGATGAGCGTACCGAGGGCCTCGACGAGCGCGTCGGTCTTCGGGTAGGAGCGGGCGGGGTTCCCGTCGGAGAGGTGGCCCAGCAATTTCTCCAGCTCGGCGGCCTCGGCCTTGAGCTTCGCGTCGCCGCCCTTGGCCGCCCTCCCGACCCGGTCGAGCCTCCGCTCCACGGTCGCGAGGTCCGCGAGCAGCAGCTCCGTGTTGATGGTCTCGGCGTCGCCCTCGGGGTCCACCTTGCCCTCGACGTGGACCACGTCTTCGTCCACAAAGCACCGGACGACGTGCGCGATGGCGTCGCACTCCCGGATGTGGCCGAGAAACTGGTTGCCGAGCCCCTCCCCCGCGCTTGCCCCGCGCACCAGCCCGGCGATATCCACGAAGTCAACCGTCGCAGGCACCACCCGCCGGCTCTTCATGACCTCGGAGAGCGCCTCCAGGCGCCCATCGGGGACAGCCGCAACGCCCAGGTTCGGGTCGATAGTGGTGAACGGATAGTTCTGCGCCTCGGCACCAGCGCGCGTAAGGCTATTAAAGACCGTGGACTTCCCCACGTTCGGCAGACCGACGATTCCTACTCTCATGGGGCTAGTGTATCAAATGGTAGCAAATGGGCTCTAGGTTCGAGGTTTTGAGGTCTTAGACGAGTGATGTGCAATGGATCTAGACCAACAGGTCCGCCAGGTGGCGCAGTGGTCGGCCGAGGGAGCCGTTGATCCTTTGGGCGCAGGTGTACGCGGCGACCTTGGCGGCCAGGCGAGCCAGCAGCCCGCCCAACGTCTTCGCCCGGTGGCGCTCCAGGCCGAAGAAGTCCTTGAGCTGGCAGATCACGCCTTCGATGATCTGGCGCTTGCCGGCCGCCCACCGGCGATCCTTCTTCGTCCAGGCCCGCCGAGAGCCGTTCTTTGGGGTGGCCGCCACCAGCGCCCCGTACTCCTCCAGCCAGCGCCGCTCCCACTCCACCCCCGTGAAGCCCTTGTCGGCCAGATAGGCGTCGTGTCGGTCTTCGGCCAAGAGGGCGTCGCCTATGGGCCGCTCGTCGGAGGAGGCCGGAGCAAGCCCGAAGGCGGTGATGAGACCCCCGGGGTCCACCACCAGCGCAACCTTGAAGCCGTAGACCCACTCGGTCTTGGAGGCGCTCCTGCCGAAGGTGGCTTGCCCGCAGAACAGCCCCTTGCCAGCTTCGCTGGCCCTCACCCTCACGATGGCCGGGACGAGCGTCGTGTCCATCACGCGGTAGACGGCCGAAGGGTCGCAAAGATCTCCGGCCAACGCCTTCTGCAACGCGCGCAGCTCGGGCTCCAGGGCTCTCACCCTCCGGTTGAACTGGCCCTGGGAGCAGAGATCGGGGAAGTAGCAGCGCAGGTGCGCGTCGGCGAAGCGCCAGAAGTCCCTCTCGCTGCGGAAGCGGGGCCACTGGGAGAGGATCGCCAGGGTGAGCACCTCGGAGTCGGCGAGCAGGGCGGGACGACCCGGGCGGCGCGGAGCCCGAGCGTGGTCGTCCCGCCACCAGTCGTCGATGAGTACGTACAATGAGACGAGGAAGGAGTCGAGGTCCATGCGGCACCACCTTTGGGCGAAGGTTCGGTACCAGCATAAGGTTTCGGCTCCTTCCTCGTCTTCCGCAATTACTCATCACTCGTCTTAGGACTCCGCTATGTCTCCCAGGAGTTGCCCGGTGCGGATCATCACGCGCAGGTACGAAGCCTGATCCCCGACCACGTACGCCAGCTGGGCACCGGGACGTAGAACCCGACGCAGGTCCGCCAGGTGCCTCGCCATTCCTCCAAAGTAAAGCTTCGTGACCCTCCCGTAGAGACGCTCGAAGCCGCTGGTCTTGCCGAGCTCGATCCTCCGCGCCTCGATGGCTTCCGCGATGCGTTGAACCTCCGGATATCCGGAGGCCCATCGGTCGTCGTCGTCGCCTTTGTACACCCCCCGCGTGTTCGAGCGTACGAGTCCTTGCTTGAGCGCCTGCAGTTCGGACCTGTCTTTGACGAAGCCTAGCAAGATGGTCTCCAGGCGCGTCGTTCGGGTGTAATCTTTCTCGTTAGGGTACGGTGGAGAGGTGATCACCGCGTCTACCGAGTTCGGTTCCAAGACTCCCAGCGTGCTCCGCGAATCTGCGTGATGCGCCGTCGCCAATGCGCCATCAACCTTCTCAAGTTCACTCAGATCTTCGGCTATCTCTCTGACACCGGATAGCCAGGGAGACAGCACAGGGGCATCGGGCTTGGCGGGTCCGACACCGACCTCGGGTCCGAAGCGAACGTTGCCGATGCGGGAGACCAGAGCTTTGGCCAACGCAAGACGTTCATGCCCCCTGAACGGGCCCGGAGCGGAGCGGTCCAGCCGGTCCAGCAGCACCAGCGTCTTGTGAAGCGGTAGAGGGCTGATGGAGTTTTTCAGCAGCAATTTGCGGCTGGTTTCGGGCAACACGCGAAGCCCGTTTCCGTTCCAGCCTCCAAAAAGGGATTGGGGATCGTAGATTCGGTCATCATCAATTCCATCCGCTTCAAGTACCTTCCTTACGTCCTGCGCGATCTCGTTCGCATGCCCCAACAAGCCTTCGGGGCTGGGTGTCCAATCCACCTTTACCGCTGAGGCGAAGTGTGTCATTGGATGGGCTTCGATACCCACGCTCTCGATACCGAGCTTTTTGCACTCGACGAGCGTGGTCCCTGTACCGCAGAAGGGATCCAGAACCGTATCTCCCGCCTCTGCGTTGAACGCCCGCAGGTACTCTCAGACCAGGTGCGGCGGGAAAGACAGCACAAAACGGTACCAGTTGTGAGCCCCCGAATCCTTTAATTGGACCTTATTAGTCGCACCTTCGACCATGCTGCCCCCATCGTTGTTCGTCTACTAAATAGACTACTCGACGATCTTGTGATCTGCTTAAGCAAGGTCCAGAGTCCTTCGGGCCATCCGGATCGAGGCGGCGTCCACCATCTGACCGTCCACGCTGACCGCCCCCGAGCCCGCGGCACCAGCCTCCTCGTACGCCTCGACCACCTTCTCGGC
>JALZNL010000154.1 GCA_030857715.1 Actinomycetota bacterium
GCCCGGGTCTCCCCAATAGCCATAACAGAGACCTCCTCGTCGCGCTTTCCCCAGCACCGGAGCGGAGAGCTCCTCGAACGCTAATGCTACCAGACGCCTCAGCTCCGAGCCGCGTAACCGGGTCGCCGTATGCTTACCGGGTCAAGCGCTCACGGGAGAGAGCGAGACCGTCTGCAACAACGCCGCGCAGACCCGTTCATCTCCCCCGTCCACCGCCGAGACCTCGGCCTTGCAGACGAACAGCCGACGCCCGGCCGTCACCACCTTCCCACGGGCGACCAGCTTCTCACCGAAGGCCGGGGCGAGGAAATTCACCTTGTACTCGACCGTCAGCACTTCCCGGTCCGGCGGGGCCAGCGTGAGGGCGGCGTACCCGCTGGCGTTGTCCCCGACAGCGCCGATCACAGCCCCGTGAAAGTACCGCTCCTGCTGCGTCACGGCGTCGCTGAAAGGAACCTCGATGGTGCAAGACCCCTCCCCCGCCTCCACGACCTCAGCACCGAGCAGGCGCATCAACCCCTGCCTCTCGAAGCTCGCCCGCACCCGCTCCAGCGGACCGTACGCCCCAGACCTCCCGAGCGGCTGCCCCACGTCCTCGCTCATCTTCCTGAAGCCTGGAACCTGATACCTGAAACCTCTAAATCACCGGCGTCTCGCGGTAGCTTCCGAAGACCTCCTGCATGGCGGCGCTTATCTCGCCGACCGTGGCGTAGGCCCGCACGGCCGCGATGATCGGGTACATCGTGTTCCCGTCACCGCGACAGGACTCCTTGAGCTCTTCGAGCCGCTTCTCGACGAGGTCGTTGTCCCGGCTCTCCTTGAGCTGCTCGAGGCGGTCCAACTGCCTCTGGGAGATCTCGGGGTCTATGCCGTGGGTCTCGACGTCCTGTTCGTCTTGCGGCTCGTAGATGGTTACGTTGACCATGTGGCGCTTCTTCTCTTCGAGCTCGCGCTGGTAGCGGGCGGAGGCATCGGCGATCTCGCGCATCGGGAAGCCGGCCTCGATGGCCTCGATCATGCCGCCCATCTCGTCTATCTGCCTGAAGTACTCGTAGGCCTGCCGCTCCAACTCGTCCGTCAAAGCCTCGACGAAGTACGACCCCCCGAGCGGGTCCATGGTGTTCGTCACCCCGGTCTCCAGCGCCGCTATCTGCTGGGTCCTGACGGCGATTCTCACCGCCTCCTCGGTCGGCAACGCGAGCGCCTCGTCCAGGGAGTTGGTGTGGAGGCTCTGCGTCCCGCCGAGGATGGCGGCTAGCGCCTCAAAGGCGGTCCTGGCGACGTTGTTGTACGGCTCTTGTGCCGTGAGCGAGACCCCGGCGGTCTGGGTGTGGAAGCGCATGAGGAGGCTCTTTTCATCCTTCGCACCGTACTTCTCCCGTAGGACGGTGGCCCAGATTCTTCTCGCGGCGCGGAACTTGCAGATCTCCTCGAAAAAGTCCACGTGCGAGTTGAAGAAGAACGAGAAGCGCGGCGCAAAGTCGTCCACGTGGAGGCCCGCCTCTATCCCGGCCTCCACGTAGGCGAAGCCGTCGGCGAGGGTGAAGGCGAGCTCTTGCGCCGCCGTGCTTCCGGCCTCGCGGATGTGGTAGCCGCTGATGCTTACCGTGTTCCACTTCGGCATGTGCTCGGTTGAGTAGACGAGCATGTCCTTGAAGACGCGCATGGAGGGGTGGGGCGGGAAGAGCCACTCCTTCTGGGCTATGTACTCTTTCAGGATGTCGTTCTGGTTGGTACCGGCTAGGTCTTCGGGCGGGACGCCCTGTTTCTCGGCGGCGACTACGTACATGGCCAGTAGGACCATGGCGGGGGCGTTGATGGTCATGGAGGTCGAGATCTCACCCATCGGAATGCCGTCGAAGAGCTTCTCCACGTCTTCGAGCGAATCCACGGCAACACCTTCCGTTCCCACCTCTCCCAGAGAGAGCGGCGAGTCGGAGTCCAGTCCCATCAGGGTCGGCATATCAAAGGCGACGGAGAGACCGTTCTGCCCGTGCTCCAGGAGGTACTTGAAGCGCTTGTTGGTCTCCTCCGGGTCGCCGTAGCCGGCGAACTGCCTGACGGTCCACAGGCGCCCCCGGTACATGTTCGGGTAGACGCCGCGCGTATAAGGAAATTCACCCGGGTAGCCGAGCTTCTCGTCGTAGTCGCCCTCGGCGTCCTCGGGCGTGTAGAGCGGTTTGATCGGCACGCCGGACATGGTCGAGAACTCGGCGTCGCGTTCGGATGCTTTCGAGTAGGCCTCTTCCCAGCGGCTCTTGGCGTTCTTCCTGGTATCCAAGGCGTGCTCCTCCATCTCTCTTCCCTATGCCAAGACTGTAGCATAAGCGGTCGGGAATCCGGCGCCAGAGCGGGCACGCGATGGGCCCTGAGGCTCACGAGGCGTGAAAGCCAAAACGCGAAGAGCGGGCGGCGTCGGCCCCGTCGAGCATGGCCTTTACGAGCGCCACCTCGATAAAGGTGTCGGGGATCACGCGGAAGCGGAACACGGCGAGCACGGCTTTGATCTCCGAAATTTCTCCGTCCTGCAGGCCATGGTCCAGGGCCTCCTCTCTGTTCGGCAGCGGCAGTTCGAGGACGGCCTCTCGCGCGTGCTCCAGAAGCCCTCGTTTGCGGTTCTCGTAGGGGGTGGAGCCGACGAGCGGGCGGAGACGCCCCCAGACGGCGGAGAGGAACTCGGGCCAGTGCCCGATGCCGCGGTAGTAGCTCGCCACGCCCGGATGGCCGTGGAGCGTCTCTATCTCCTCGAAGGTCTTCCCCAGATCCCCGCCCGCATCCGCGGGATCGACCATCGGCACGCTCGTGGTTCCTTCGGCCACGCCGGGCGCAACCGCGGGCTCGGGGACAGCCCCTCCTCTTGCCGGGGCGCCGTCGAGACCCTCGTCGAAGGCGCTCGCGACCAGCAGAAGCTTCGGCAGGACGTAGTGGATCGTGTCCGTGAAAGCGCGAATGCTCTGAAGATCGCCGGGTTGCCCCCACGCCGCCTCGACGGAATCGGGGACGGGCTCGAGCAGGGCCCGGGAACGCAGCGCGTCTGCCGCCTCCTCGAACTCGGCGGTGAGCAGAAAGGGCTCCAGCCTCTCCCAGGAGAGGCGGAGATAGGGAGGATAGTTCGCGAGCACCCGGAAGATGAAGTTGACGAATGGGACCCGCAGGCGCGATCTCACGCCGTCATAGACCCGTCGCGTGCCCTCGTCGGCCTCTTCGGGCATCACCTCACCGAGCCGCGGTATCAGCCGCAGACCGCGTTCGATGTCCTCTGTCCGTTCGGACCACATCGCTTCCCCCTTTCGTGACGCCGTTCTCGGATAGATCCAGGCTCGCCTTCGAGAGGCGGCCGGTGTGCTACCGGCCTGCGGTCTCTAGCAGGCCGTTCACCGCCGCCGCGACCCTCCCGGGGTGGTCTTCGGGGACGAAGTGCTTGCCCTCCTCGACGCGGTCGAGCGTCGCCCCGAGCTCGTAGGCGAGCCGGTAACCGTAGCCGATGGGCTGAAAGCGGTCGGCCGCCCCCCAGACTATACGCGCGGGCAGGTCGATCTGCGGTATCCGGTCGGAGATGGCGAGCGTGTCGCCCACGTCGAGGGAGCGGGTCTGCTGGAGGAGCGCGGCGGCGCCTCCGGCCCTCTCGTAGTAGGGTCGATGCTCCGCCGTCGACTCCCGCGCCCGCGCCCGATCGTCGTGCCCGCCGAGCAGAAACCCGGCGTAGAGGGGGCGGAAGAGGGACTCCGGCAGGCGCGCGAAGGCCGGTCCAGAGGCCCGGATCGCCTTGACCGCGGCGACCGGCCAGGAGTCGTAGCAGATCGAGTTCGTCAGCACGAGCCCCCGGACCAGCTCCGGGTAACGTACGGCCAGGATCTGGGCCACTCCCCCGCCGAGGTCGTGGCCGACGACGATGGCGCCGCCGCCGAGGTCCGTTCCCCGCATCCAGGACGCCAGGTAGTCTGCCTGCCGCGCCACCGATATGTCCCGGTCCCATCCCTCGCGGATGGAGTCACCGTATCCGACCATCTCCCACGCGAGGCAACGGGCTCCCTCCACCCCGGGTATCACGTGCCTCCACAGCCGCGGCGAGGTGGGGATGCCGTGCACAAAGACCACGGGCCGTCCCTCCCCGCTCTCCTCCCAGCGCATACGCAGATCTCCGACCCGCACAAAGCTACTCTCCACCCATTCTACCTCCCTGTTCGTCGCCTTCCGGTTCCATGCGATCACTGCCTATACACTTCGGGCAGCGGGTCGAACCCGGGTCCTGGAGAGCTCTAGCCGACCACGGGACGAGATCCCTCCACCCCGGCCGGCTCCGCCAGGGACTCGGTCTGCCCGCGCAGGATGGCGCGGGAGATGACGAGGCGTTGAATCTCACTCGTACCCTCGTAGATCTCCGTGACCCGGGCGTCCCTGTAGTACCGCTCCACAGGGCTCTCGTCCTTCATATACCCGTAGCCGCCGAGAATTTGCAGCGCGTCGTTCGTCACCTCGTTCGCGACCTGCGACGCGTACAGCTTGGCCCTGGCCCCGGCTTCGGTGACGCGCTCTCCCTGGTCCTTCATCCACGCGGCCTCGTGGACGAGAAGCCTCGCGGCCCTTATCTTCGTCTGCATGTCCGCGAGCTTGAAAGCTATCGCCTGATGCTCCCCTATCAGCTTGCCGAAGGTCGTGCGTCTGGCGGCGTAGCCCGCGGCGTACCGGAAGGCGGCCTCCGCAATACCGACGGCCTGGGCAGCTATCCCGACCCTGCCGGGGTCGAGCGTGCCCAGCGCGACGCCGAGCCCCTTCCCCTCTTCCCCGAGCCGGTTCTCCTCCGGAACGAAGACGTCGTCCAGCAGCACGTCGTCGGTGGTCGCGGAGATGACGCCCATCTTCTTCGCGTGCTTGCCAAACGAGACGCCTTCCGCGTCCATCGGAACGATAAAGGCCGTCACACCTATCGGGGCGCGGGCGAAGAGGATCATGGTCCCTGCGATGCGGCCGTTCGTGACCCATTGCTTGTGGCCGCTGATACTGTACCCGCCGTCCACCTTCTCGGCGGTCGTCTCTATCGCGGCGGCGTCGGAGCCTGTCGAGGGTTCGGTGAGGGCGAAGGAGCCGATCCTCTCACCCCGCGCGAGCGGCTGGACCCACTTAGACTTCTGTTCCTCGGTGCCGAAGAGCAGGATCGGCAACGTCCCGGCGCTGGTGTGAACGGCGAGCGTCACCCCGACCCCGGCGTCGGCCCGACTGAGTTCCTCGATCAGCAAACAGTAAGAGACGAAGTCCGCGCCCGCCCCGCCGTACTCCTCCGGCACGCAAAGGCCCATGAAGCCCATCTCAGAGAGCTTCTCCAGCGTCTCGAACGGGACACGGTCCTCACGGTCCAGCTCCGCAGCGTGGGGCGCAACCTCCCGGTCGGCGAAATCGGCCGCTCTTTCCCTGATCCCCCTCTGCTCTTTCCCGAAGCCGAAGTCCATGACTTCCTCCTGTAACCTTGTCACTGCCTCTCGGGAGTATAGTGTGGATGGGGCCGCTGGATGGGGCCTGGGCTAGAATGGTCGTGGTGGAAAGGTAACGCGACGGGGAGCGTGGCGATGCTTGCCAAGGACGAACTTCTCGACAGGGTTGTTGACAGGGTCAGGGAGCAGATGCCGGAGGACCGGGCGGCGCAGGCGGAGGAGTTCGCGCGGCAGTACTTCGCCTGGATACCGCGCGAAGATCTCGACGGCCGATCCCCCATCGACCTCTACGGCGCCGCGATGTCCCACTTCGGGTTCGCGTATCAACGGGCGCCCGGCGAGGCGAAGGTGCGGGTGTATAACCCCCAGTTCGAGGAGCATGGGTGGCAGTCCACGCACACGGCTTTAGAGGTCGTCACGGACGACATGCCGTTCCTCGTGGACTCTACCCGTATGGAGGTCAACACCCGCGGCTACTCCATCCACCTGATGCTCCACCCCATAATGAAGGTCCGCCGCGACGACGAAGGCCGGCTCGCGGAGGTCCTGCCCGCCGAAGCCGAAGAAGAGGACGCCGTCTCGGAGTCCGTGATCCACGTCGAGGTCGACCGCCAGACCGAACCGGAAGTCCTGGACGAACTTCGCGCCTGCACGGAGCGCGTGCTCCGGCAGGTGCACGCCGCCGTCGAGGACTGGCCGGCGATGCTGGAGCGCGTAGACGAAATCGTATCGGGCTTCGAGGCCCCGCCGCCGCTCGACGAAGATGAC
>JALZNL010000155.1 GCA_030857715.1 Actinomycetota bacterium
CTACACCGTGGTCAGGGTCGATTCCCGGCAACGGCTGCTCAAGGCGGGGCTCTTTATCGCCGCCGTGACGGGTGTGGTGACGTTCGCCGTTGGTCTCATCGGGGGCGCCGACTTCTCGGACGCGGCGTGGCAGGGGGTGCTTGGCCTCGGGAGCGGGCTGCTCTCGCTCATGCTCGCGATGGTGCTGCTGCCGCTGCTCGAGGACGCCTTCAATATCCTGACGCCCATGAAGCTGCTGGAGTTCTCCAACACGAGCAACACCCTCATTCACAAGCTTCTTCAGAAGGCGCCCGGCACGTTCACGCACTCGATGCAGGTGGGGACGCTGGCGGAGAACGCGGCCGAGAGGATCGGGGCGAACGCGCTCCTGGCACGCGTCGGCGCCTACTACCACGACATCGGTAAAATGGAGCATCCGGCGTACTTTATCGAGAACCAGATCGGCCAGATCAACCCCCACGACGCCCTCTCGCCGGCGCTCTCGGCGAAGGTGATCCGTCGCCACGTCAAGGACGGCCTGGAGATGGGCCGCGCCTGGGGTTTGCCCCAGGAGATCCTGGACATCATCGCCCAGCACCACGGCTCGACCCGCATCGAGTACTTCTACCGCAAGGCCATCGAGTTGGACGGCGACAAGGTGAACGAGGCGGACTTCCGCTACTCGGGCGGCCTCCCCCAGGGCAAGGAGGCCGGCATCGTGATGCTGGCCGACTCCATCGAGGCGACCGTGAAATCCCTCTCCAAACCGACCCCGAAGCGCATAGAGGATATCGTCACCGACACGATCAACCGGAAGCTCGACGACGGCCAGTTCGACGAGTGCGCCCTGACGATGCGCGAGATCCACGAGGTCGGCGAGGCCATCCTCGAAGCCCTCGTGGGCTTTCTCGGGCCGCGCATCGAGTACCCCGGCGGCGCCGACGCCCGTAACGGCAAGCCCAACGGCAAGCCCAGCGGCAAATCGGCACCCCGCAAGGACGTCGGGAGGGACGACGCCCGACGGGCCTCGGGCGGCACGACCTGAGTAGCGCGCGCCCCACGCCGTTCGTCGTCGAACTGCTCGACGAGACCGACTACGGCCGGCTCACCGCGGACCGCGCCACCGACCTCTTCGCGGCCGCCTTTCGAGAGATGAACCTCGACCTCGACCGCGTGGGCGAGGTCTCCGTGGTCCTCGTTGGACCGGAGACGATCAGAGGGCTCAACTCGGAGTTCCGGGACAAGGACGCGGAGACCGACGTGCTCTCGTTCGAGGTGGACGGGCCCTACGGGGAGATGGTCGGGGAGGTCGTGATCTGCCCGGACTGCGCCGAGATGGACGTCGAGGAGCTCGTGGTGCACGGTGCGCTGCACCTCGCCGGGATGGACCACGGGGACGACTTCGGGGCGAGCGAGATGGCCGGGGCGCAGCGAACCGTCATGGAAAAAGCGAATGGTTAAGAAGGCCCAGGGGTCGGCGAAGGGCCAGCAGGGGGTCGGGCGCAGCTTCGAGCACGCCTACCGCGGGATGGTCTCCGCCGTCCGCACCCAGCGCAACATGCGCTTCCACGTCTTCGCGGCGGTCGCCGTGCTCGTCGTCAGCCTGCTCGTCGGCGTCAGCGAGCTGGAACTGGCCGTGCTCGTCCTGACCATAGTCGTGGTCTTCGTCACGGAGATGCTCAACACTTCCATGGAGTTCGTCGTCGACCTGGTGACTACCGAATACCATCCGCTCGCCAAGCTGGTGAAGGACGTCTCGGCCGGGGCGGTGCTCGTCTCCAGCGTCGGGGCGGTGCTCGTCGGGTACCTCGTTCTGGCGGACGACCTCGGCCCCCTCTCGATGGAGACCCTGAACAGCATCCGTCGCTGGCCGGGACATCTGACCCTCGTCGCCCTTGGCGTCGTCGTCCTCGCGGTGGTGCTCGGCAAGGCGCTGACGCGCTCGCCGAACTCGTTCTACGGGGGGATGCCCTCAGGCCACGCCGCCGTCGCCTTCGCGGGGTGGGTCGCCGCCAGCTTTATCGCCGCCGAGGGGCGCTACGCGGGGCTGGTCTCCCTGATCTCGCTCCTCATGGCCCTTCTCGTCTGCCAGAGCCGCGTCGAGAGCGGCATCCACAACCCTTACCAGGTGGTCGTGGGGGCAGCGATAGGCTCCCTGACCACCGTGGCGATCTTCCAACTCTTATGAAGGATAGGAGCCCCGACGTGGACTCTCTGATGAACGCGGCCCGCGAGGCCGCCCAAACGGCCTACGCCCCCTACAGCCGCTTCCTGGTGGGCGCGGCCATCCTGACGGAGGGCGGAACCGTTCACGCCGGCTGCAACGTGGAGAACGCCTCCTACGGTCTCTCCATCTGCGCCGAGCGCAACGCCGCGACCAGCATGGTCTCGGCCGACCCGGACGACCGGCGTATAAAGTCCGTCGCGGTCTTCAGCCCGAACACGTCCCCGTGCTTTCCATGTGGGGCCTGCCGGCAGTTCCTGCGAGAGTTCGGCTGCGAGGAGGTCGTGGTGGAGGACGCCTTGGGACTGTGCCGCTACCCCTTCGAGGAGATACTGCCCAACTCCTTCGGCCCGGAAGACCTGTGAGGGGCCCCGACGTCAACGGATCCAACGGGCACAAGAGCGGCTTCATCGCTGTAGTGGGCCGGCCGAACGTCGGGAAGAGCACCCTGGTCAACCGGCTGGTGGGGGAGAAGGTCTCCATCACCTCCCCGAGGCCGCAGACGACGCGGAGCCCGATACGGGGAGTCCGCAACGGTAAGAACTACCAGGCCATCTTCGTGGATACCCCCGGCTCCCAGAAACCCCGCGACACCCTCCGGGCCCGGATGCAGGAGCAGGTAGTAGACAGCCTCTCCGGGTCGGACATCGTATTGTTTCTGCTGGATGCCCCCCAGGCCGCCGACGGCATCGGCACCGGCGACCGCTACGTCTCCCGCCTGGTAGCCAACAGCGGCACCCCGGCGATGGCCTGCCTCAACAAGGTTGACCTCCTTGAGAAGCCGACGCAGGCGTTGCCCGCCATACAGGGCATCTCCGAGCTCGGGGACTGGCGCGAAATCTTCCAGATCAGCGCCTCTGAGGGCACGAACGTGGACGCCCTGATGGAAGCCGTCGTCCGGATGCTGCCCCCAGGGCCGAAATACTTCCCCGAAGGGACCGTAACCGACTATCCGGAGTCGTTGATCCTGGCCGAGTACATCCGGGAGAAGGCACTGAACGCGCTGCGCGAGGAGGTGCCGCACGCGGTCATGGTCGAGGTGGACGAGGTCGAGCGCAAGGAGAACGTCACCGTCGTCTACGCCATTATCCACGTCGAGCGGGGTACCCAGCGCATGATCGTGCTCGGCAAGGGCGGCAAGACGATCAAGAAGATCGGCACCGAAGCCCGCCGCGACGTCGAACGCCTGCTCGGGACGAAGATTTACCTCGACCTGAAAGTAAAGGTTAGCCCGGGATGGCGCAGCGACAAGAAGTTCCTGGAGCGGTTGGGTTTATAATTATCCCCGGTCGTGGCGTCGGGTGAGGAGAAGCGGAATTGGCGATGAGGGTGCGGGAGTTCGCGAAGACGGTGGACCACACCCTCTTGAAGCCGGACGCCACCGGGGAGCAGATAGTCACGCTCTGCGAGGAGGCGGCCCGCTACCACTTCGCGGCGGTGTGCATACCGCCGTGCTACGTGCGCCTCGCCTCGAAGGAGCTCCGCGGGACGGACGTGAAGGTGGCGACGGTGGTCTCCTTCCCGTTCGGCAACGACGCGACGGCGGTCAAGACCGCGGCGGTGCGGGAGGCGATCACGCGCGGCGCCTCCGAGCTCGACGTCGTGCTGAACATCTCCAAGCTCCTCTCCGGCGAGTTCGACTACGTCGCCGATGAGCTCGCGAGTCTCACCCAGGAGGTGAGCGTCGTCGCGATGAACAACGGCCTCAACGACGTGGTGATGAAGGTCATCATCGAGACGGCCTACCTTTCGGACAAGATGAAGCGGCTCGCCACCCAGATCGTGGCCTCAAGCGGCGCGGACTTCGTGAAGACCTCGACGGGCTTCGGCCCCGGCGGCGCCACCATAGAGGACGTCGCCCTGCTCCGCGAAGAGGCGCCGGAGGGCCTGGCCGTAAAAGCCTCGGGTGGCATCCGGACGTTGGAGGATGCTTTGGACATACTCAACGCCGGGGCCTCGAGGCTCGGCATGAGTTCCAGCGTGGCGGTGATGGAGGAGGCCGAGGGTGGCGGTCTACAAGAGTAAGGGGATCGTGCTGCGGTCCATCCGCTACGGCGAGGCGGACCGCATCCTCGACCTCTACACCCTCGACGCTGGCCTCGTCTCGGCCATCGCCAAGGGCATCCGGCGCACGAAATCCCGCTTCGGCGCCCGCCTGGAGCCCCTCTCCTGCGTGGACTTCGTCGCCTACGGCGGACGCACCCTCGACACGATCACACAGGCCGAGACGCTCCGCAGCTTCCACGACATCCGCGAGAACCTGGCCCGCTTCGAGGCCGCCGCCGGCATGGTCGGCAGCGTGCGCGCCCTCTCCGGCGGCGACGAGGCCGACCGACGGGTCTTCAACCTCCTCTACAACGCCCTCGACGCCCTGGAGTCGCGCGACTCCGGCTTCGAGTCGGTCGAGGCGGCCCTCGGCCTCAAGCTCTCCATCCTCGCCGGCTACGCCCCGCAGCTCGACCGCTGCCTGAACTGCGACGCGGACCTGGACGACGCCGCAGAACCCCTGCACTTCGCCCCCGAGCCCGGCGGCGTGCTCTGCGCGGAATGCCGCTCCTCTACGGCAGACGCCTTCCCGATGGCCCCAGGCACGCTGGAGCGACTCCGCGAGACCATAGAACGTCCCGTTCGCGACGCCCCGCGAGGCGAGGACCTCCGCGAGAGCGTGCTGCGCGTCGTCCGCGCCCACGTCCTGGCCCACGCCCCCGGAAACGCGCGCTCGGCCGTGAGGCTCGCGTCCCGCTCCCGCCGCCCAGCATGACGTCGAAGGAGACGGCGGATCTTCCCCGGTGGGCGTGGGCCTGCGAGGAGAGCGCGGGGCGGGTTCGGCCCGAGCCCCCCGACGGCGTGCGCAACGAGTTCCAGCGCGACCGGGACAGGATCATCCACGCCAAGGCCTTCCGCCGGCTCATGCACAAGACCCAGGTCTTCATAGCCCCAGACGGTGACCATTTCCGCACCCGCCTTACCCACACGCTGGAGATGATGCAGGTCTCGCGCACCATCGCCCGCGCCCTCGACCTCAACGAGGACCTCGTCGAAGCCATAGCCCTCGGCCACGACCTCGGGCATACCCCATTCGGCCACACCGGGGAAGAAGCACTCTCAACAGCCCTCGCCCAACACGGCCGAACCTTCCGCCACAACGAACACTCCCTCCGCGTCGTAGATCACCTGGAGAGAGAAGGCGATGGCCTAAACCTTACCTTAGAGGTTAGAGATGGGATACGTAGCCATACAGGTCAGGGTTACCCATCTACGAGAGAGGGTGAGATCGTGCGGATCGCCGACCGCATCGCATACGTCAACCACGATGTGGACGACGCTCTGAGGGCGGGAATCATCCTATTCGAGAACCTGCCGACCGGCCCGATCTCCGCCCTCGGCGAGAAGATGAGCCGGCGGATAGACACCTTAGTCCGGGACATGATCTCTACATCTAAACTAAAAGGTGAGATAATACTCTCGGATGAGGGTTACTCGGATCTCATGGGTCTGAGGGGCTGGCTCTTCGAGAACGTCTACCGCGGTGGCGGGCGCTCGCGGGAGAACGAGAAGGCCGCCGGGGTCGTCCGGGGGCTCTTCGAACACTTTTTACGGCACGAGGAAGAGCGGACCAAAAGTGACCCGGACCCCGTCGTAGAGACGGTGGACTTCGTGGCCGGCATGACCGACCGCTATGCCCTGGCGACTTACAGGAGGATCTTCCTGCCGCAGGGCGAGATCTTCGCGTAAACGACGCCGGGATCAGCCCGTTCGTGATCCCTGAAGATCCGAACAAACTATTCCTCGCCGGATGCAAGGGTCAAGTCCCTAGCACCCGTTGAAGTTCGCGGTAAGGGAGCCCGCACCACAAACGCCTCGCTACCATGCTCTAGCTGAAAGCTGACCCGATGTGCAAGTATCCTAGAGGTCGACGAGTTCGGAGAAGCGCAGGGGCGGCAGCCCGGCCCGCTGGCATAGGCACACG
>JALZNL010000156.1 GCA_030857715.1 Actinomycetota bacterium
GCGTGCTCGGCGTGCTCCTCGCCGCCCTCGCGGTCCAGTTCGTGCTGGACGGGCTCCAGTCTAGCCTGGCCTGACGGCCAGGCGCACGCCGCCTTCGGCGGCTCTCAGCACGCTTCGGCTTCGCCTACGCTCTCAGCACGCTCCGCCCTGCGGGCTTCGCTTTCAGCGCGCCGCCTGTCGGCGGCTTTCAGGATTTCAGCTATATACTTCCCGCATGCCTGACGAACCTGTCGTTATCGTGGGAGGTGTCACCCAGTGGCCCGGAGGTTACCGGGGGCTGGCGGACGCGTTGGGCCGGATGTCCGGGTCGGAGGTTCATGTCGCGCCGGTGACGCCGCTGGACTGGGTTGCCGGATATTACCGGGGGTTCGGGCAGCTGGTGTTCGAGGTGGCTGGTGCCGTCGACCGGGCCCTGCTCGGGAGCGAGGCGAAGAAGGTGGTGCTCGTCGGGCATTCGGCGGGGGGGTTGGCGTGCCGGGTTTTTATCGGAGGGGAGCCACCTTATGGGGGGCGGCGATACTCGGGGCATCGGCGGGTGTCGTGCCTGATCACACTAGGCACCCCCCACGCAACACCCCCGCAGGGACGCCTGGCCGACCCCATCTCCCGGATAAACGACCTCTTTCCCGGCGCCCTGCACGGAGATTCCGGCCTCCGCTATCTCTCCGTCGCGGGCAACGCCGTGGACGGCTCGTCTTCGAACAGGGCCCGCAGGCGCTATGAAGGGTTCGTCGAAGACGGCAGGACCGCCGGGGACGGGGTGGTGCCGGTCGGGGCGGCGCTGTTGCCGGGGTCGGAGACGCTCGTCCTGGAGGGTCTGCGCCACAACCGCAGGCTCGGGCGCTGGTACGGGTCGGACGCGGAGGCCGTGGAACGGTGGTGGCCCGAAGACCTGCGGGTGGGTGATTCCCTTGTGGGAGACACGGGCGCGTAGTAGCCTCCAGAATGCCCCGTAGAAGAGAAGGGACAGAGATGCCGCCCGACGGCCGCAGCAGGGCAGAACAAGACGGATACTCCTGGGAGGTCCTCGGGGCGGACGCGGACGCGCTCAGGAGCGCGATGGGCCACTTTCCGACCGGCGTCACGGTGGTCACCAGCGGTCGAGAGGAGCGGGCCGAAGGGATGACGGCGAACGCCGTGATCTCGGTCTCCCTCGACCCCCTGCTCTTCCTCGTGAGCGTCCACAGGGACGCCCGCCTGAACGCCCGCATAAGGGAGGAGGGCCACTTCGCCGTGAGCCTGCTCGCCGACGACCAGGAGGGCCTCTCCAGGCTCTTCGCCTCCCCGGAGCGCTCCAGCGGCCCGCAGGCCGTCAACTCGTTAGGCGGCGGCTACGGCTCGACGGGCGACCCGCTCGCCGCGGGGGCGCTCGCGGCCGTCGAGTGCGAGCTGGCCGAAACCTACGCCGGCGGCGACCACGATCTCTTTCTAGGGCGCGTCGTCGGCGTGAGGCTCGGCGACACCCGCAAGGGTCCCCTGGTCTTCCACGAGGGCGGCTACCCGGCCCTCGGCCCCGCCGGTGGCCCTGGCGACGCCGGCGCCTTCATGGACTCCGTCCGGGGCTTCGACGCCCGCATCGGGCGCCGCACCCGCCGCTAGATGTTCCGCCGCTCCCTACTCCCGGTCGTCAGGCCACACCCGACGGACGCCCCGGGGCTCGTCTACGACGAAGGGGTCGAGGAGAACGGCGTCGTCCTCTCCGGCACCACCCGACTCCCGGCCACCGGCGAGACGTACCCCGTAAAGAACGGCTACCTCGACCTGCTCAAAGGCCGCCTCGGCGGAGACAACGTCGCGAACCTGAGCAACTTCCTACCCGGCGCCGGCCGCGGCTACGAGCCCCTGTGGCGCGTCCGCTCCCTGAACCTGCTCACGGGGGAAGACTTCCCCAACGAGCGCGAGCTGGAGATCATCGCAGAGAAGGTCAACCTAGAACGCGGCGGCCTCTACCTCGACCTCGGCTGCTCCGCGGGCCTCTACGCCCGCAACCTTGCCAACACCCTGGGCGACGCCGGGGACGTCGTCGGGATAGACATCTCCCCCTCCATGCTCCACGAGGCCGCCCGCCGGGCCCGGAAGGCCGGCGCAACCCCCTCCTTCGTCCGCGCCGACGCGGCCTCGCTCCCCTTCGCCGACGCCAGCATGGCCGGCGCCGTCTGCGGGGGCACCCTCAACGAGCTCGGCGACCCGGCGCGCGTCCTCCGGGAGGCCCACCGCGTCCTCCAACCCGGCGCCCGACTCGCCATCATGGGCATCCTCCGGGCCCGAACCCCGAACGGACGTCTCCTCCAGCGCTTCCTCTCCACCGGCGGCATCCAATTCTTCGACCCCGAAGAGCTAGAAGGAATGCTCGATGCCGCCGGTTTCGATCCGGACCCCCTGATAACCTACGGCGCCGTCTTCTTCGCCGCGGGGACAAGCCGTTAGAGGTTTCAGGCGTCAGGCATCAGGTTTCAGGTGTTGTGGCGGGCTTCGGTGGTGTGGGCGTCTCCTGGCCCATGCTGAAGGGTTCCAAGCTACCTGCGGCGCGACGATCAGCTCGCTGTACGCGACGATGCCACGGACCCCGGGGCAAGAACTCGCGATTGCTTTCATGCGGAAGGCCTGACGCCTGAAACTTTTAAGCTGCGTTTCACAGGGCTTCCAAGGCATCCGGCGTCGGGAGCGCGCCCTGCGCGCCCTCCCGGGTGACGGCCGCGGCACCAGCGCGGACGGCGTAGGCCACCGCCTCTTCCAGGGAATTCCCGCGCGAGAGCCGGAAGGCTAGCGCCCCGACGAAGGCGTCGCCGGCGCCGGTGGTGTCTACAACTTCGGCCTTCGGCGCGAGGACGTGGCCGGCGTTCCCTCCCTCAGCGAAGACGGCACCGGCCGCACCGACCGTGACGACGGCGGAGGCCGGACCGAGCGAGGCCAGCCTCGGCGCGGCGGCCAAGGCGCCCTCGACGCCTTCGACCTTTTCGCCGAGCAGGAAGGTGGCCTCGTGCTCGTTGACGACAAGGAGGTTCAGGCCTTCGAGCACGGGCCGCGGGACCTCGAACGGGGGGGCCAGGTTCAGGATCACGCGCGTGCCCACCTCTCCGGCGACCTCGACGGCCCGGGCGACGGTCTCGCGGGGTACCTCCATCTGGGCCACGAGGACGGCCGCGTCGCGGATAGTCTTGCGGGCGGCTTCCACGTCTTCGGGTGTGAGGCGCCGGTTCGCGCCGGGGGCGACCGTGATGGCGTTCTCCCCGTCTTCTGTCACGGTTATGAAGGCGGTGCCGGTGGAGGCGCCGGTGGACTCTTCGATCAGGGCCGTGTCCACGCCCTTGTCCCCGAGAGCCCGCACCAGCGGCCCCCCGAACCCGTCGTCCCCGACCCGCCCGAGAAAGGCCACGGAAGCGCCGAGCAGGGCCGCGGCGGCGGCCTGGTTGGCACCCTTGCCCCCGTTGTGGGTGGAGAGCACGGCGTCGGTAACGGTCTCGCCGGGCTTCGGGCGACGCTCGACCTTCAAGACGAAGTCCTGGTTTATGGAGCCCATGACGAAGACGTCTGTCATGCGGGGTATTCTAGACTGGTACGCTCGCGGCGTTCAGCCGTCCGGACCGGTGTTCGGAGGTTATCTACGCCTCAGGGCCAACTGCCGCACGAGGATGGAGGCGAGGGCGAGGGCGACCGTGCGGGCCAGCCCCTTGAGCACCGCCTCTAGAACGTCGTCCTTTACGCCCCTGCGTTCGGGGATCTGCTCTCCGATGAACTTGGTCAACGGGCGGGCCAGGATCTGGGATCCCACTATGCCCAGCGCCGTCACGAGCATCTTCTGTGTCCCGTCGCTCAAACCTGTCCTTTCCGGTGGTTCGGGTTCGCCCAGGCCGCGCATCTGGCGCGCCTTGTCCAGGCCCGCCACCGTGAGCTCGTAGTCCTCCTGCCCGCCGCCGGTCGTCGGGTCGCCGACGGCCCTGACGTAACCCTGGTCCACCAGGTACCGCAGGGCGACCTCGTCTTCGGTGGAATCGGGGTCTACGCCGGCCTTCGGGGCCGCGCCGCTGGAGGGGTCCCCGGGCACCACGACCGGGACCGGCTCGTAGAGCTTCCCGCCGGAGAGGTCGTGGATCGCCCCGAGCAACCTCAGTGCCGCGTCCTTTACCTCGCCTTCAGCCAACCTCGGCTCCTTCCGCTAACCTATTGCTCACCGCTCCGGAGAGCCTCTCCAGGCGCCGCTCCGGACGGTCCATGCGCCCGTCCGCGTGCTCCCTCTACTCTTGCATGTGGTCCCTGCGCTCGTCGAGCCGGTCCGTCCGGTCTTCGGGCCTTCCGCGTCCGCCGCCTTCACGCCCTCCTCCGCGCCTCTGCCCCATCTCACCCTCCTGGGTCGTCCTCCCTGACGCCATGAGCGTACCCGGCGGGGGGCCGGCTTAACCCTTGCTTGCCGTTTCCGGCCCGCGGGACGCGGGGGAGCGGGAGTGTAAAATACCGCCCCAGGCAACATTCGACGGGCAGAAGAGCAAGGGCGGGATGCGTAGCGTGCAGGGAAGCGTCGTCGACAACCGTTACGACATCGTGCGGCCTTTAGGTAGCGGGGGCATGGGTGAGGTGTACCTGGCCCGCGACAGGACCCTGGGCCGCGACGTGGCGCTCAAGATCTTGAGGAGCCAGTACGCCGGCGACAGGGAGTCCGCGGAGCGCTTCAAGCGCGAGGCCCTGAGCGCCGCCAGGCTCTCCCACCCGAGCATCGTGCAGGTCTACGACAGGGGGGACACCGAAGAGGGTTCCTCCTACATCGCGATGGAGTACGTCCCCGGCGGCACGCTCAAGGAGCGCATCACCGAAGACGGGCCGCTCGACGCCAGGCTCGCGGCCTCCTACGGGTACCAGGTTGCGGAGGCGTTGGGCGCCGCGCACGCCAAAGGCATCGTCCACCGGGACATAAAACCGCAGAACGTCCTGATCACGGCCCCTGGACAGGCCAAGGTGGCGGACTTCGGCATCGCCCGCGCCGCCTCGGCCGCAGGCGACTCCCAGACGCAGACGGGCACGGTCATGGGCACGGCGGGCTACATGTCCCCCGAGCAGGCCCTCGGACGTCCCGCCACCCCCAAGAGCGACCTCTACTCTTTGGGCGTCGTGCTCTACGAGGCGGTCACCGGCGAGCTACCCTTCACGGCGGACAACCCGATTGCCGTCTCCATGAAGCACGTCAACGAGACTCCACGCCCACCCGGGGAGCTCAACCCCGCCGTGCCGGACGGCATGAACGCCGTCGTCATGAAGCTCCTATCAAAGGACCCGGAGGACCGCTACCCCGACACCGAAGCCCTGGCCGAGGACCTCTGGCGGGTACGGCGCGGTCTGGCGACGGCCGCCGCGGGGGCGGAAGAAGCAAAGACCGTCGAGACCCCGCTCCGCAAGCCCGCCCCGACCACCCGGCAGGCCGTGGCGCCGGCCCGCAGAAAACGGAGCCGGGCGCCCTTCTTGCTCGCGGCCTTGCTGCTGCTCCTTGGCCTGATCGGCGTGGGCCTGGCGCTCGCGCAGGGACTCGGGTCCGCCGACGGCGTCGAGGTCCCGTCCGTAGAAGGGCTGCCCAGAGACGAGGCCGTGTCCCGTCTCGAAGCGGCCGGATTCGGGACGGAGGTCCGGACGCGGGAGGGCGGCGAAGGGGAGGCTGGCACCGTGATCGGCCAGTCGCCGGCGGGCGGCGGGCGCGCCCCGGACGGTTCGACCGTCACCCTGACCGTGGGCGCCGGCGCATCGACGGTGGCCGTGCCGGACGTCGTGGGCCAGGACCTTTCGGACGCGGAGGCCGAACTCCAGGGCGCCGGCCTCGCCTTAGGGAGCACACGCGAGGTCCCAAGCGAGACCGCCGCCGAGGGCGTCGTGGTCGAGCAGGGCGTCGGCGCCGGCATCCAGGTGGAGCCCGGAACGTCGGTGAACCTCGGCATAAGCTCCGGCCCGCCGCCGGCGGCCCCGACGCCCCCGGCCTCCTCGCCGGACGCGTCCGCGCCTCAAGAACCCACGTCCCCCTCCTCCGCACCGTCCGATCCGTCGGCAGATGCCTCAGCCGACGCCTCAGCCGACGCCTCCGCCTCGCCCGAGGCCAATCCGCAGGGTCCCGGGGCCGGCGGGCCGGCGGGGAACGGAGACAAGGAGGACAAGGCACCAAAGGTCAAGGTCCCGAAGGTCAAGGTCCCG
>JALZNL010000157.1:0-1093 GCA_030857715.1 Actinomycetota bacterium
CTATCACCCCCTCGGCATCGACGCCCCCGCGGCGCCCGGCTCCGCCCCCACAGCCTCGGCCGCCGGGAGCGAGAAGCCCCCGACGAACACGGAGAGGCGCCCGAGTAGCCGTCTCTCCGGCTCGGAGAGCAGCCCGTGGCTCCAATCCAGCGTTGCCCTCATCGTCCGCTGCCTCTCGGGCAGGTCACGCCCCCAGGCGGTCGAGAGCGCCCGGTCCAGGCGCGAGAGCAGGGTCGCGGGGTCGAGGAACTTCGTCTTCGCGGCCGCCAGCTCCAGCGCCAGGGGCAGCCCCGCCAGCCGCCAGCAGATCGCCGCCACGTCCGCGGCGTTCTCTCTTGTCAGGCGGAACCCCGACGAGGTCGAACGCGCCCGTTCGACGAAGAGCGTCCCTGAAGGCGAGCCCGCGACCTCTCCCTCGGACGGCGAGCGGGTGGTGGGCGGCAGGTGCTTCTCTACTTCAGGCGCAGGCAACTGCGCAAGACCGGGCTCATGCGCGACACGGAGACCACGGCGGCGGCGGGGGTGGCGGCCCTGCTCCCCGGCACCCCGGTCGAGGTCAAGGGCACTCTGCGCTGCGAGGGGCCGCTGACGAGCGAGATGGCGGGACAAAGGTGCGCCTACCATCTCTCGCGGGTGATCCGGGAGTACCGGGAGACCGACCGGGACGCGGACGGGGACCTCAAGACCCGGAGGCGCACGGAGGTGGTGGCCGAGAGCGAACGGTTCGCCCCGTTCTCGGTGGAGGACCCTTCTGGGGCGGTGGGCGTGAGCGGCGAGGGGGCCGAGGTGGACGCCCTCGAGGTGATGAACCGGTTCGAGAAGGACGCGGGCGGGGAGCCTGGCATTACCATCGGTGGCGTCACCGTCCACATGGGCCAGGGCGAGCGCACCATCGGCTACCGGCACGTGGAGAGCGTGCTGCCCATCGACGCGCCGGTTTACGTGCTCGGGGTCGTTCGGGAGGACGGGCGGATCGGGCCGCTGGATGACGGAGGCGAGAGGAGCGGGTTCCTGATCAGCCACCGCTCCGAGGAAGAACTGGGGAAGGGTTACAGGAGGGACGCCCTCGTGCTCGGCCTGGTAGCGGCGGGCC
>JALZNL010000157.1:1103-6145 GCA_030857715.1 Actinomycetota bacterium
GTTCGTGTTCGGGGCCGTGTTCCTCGCCGTCGGGTTCGGGGCCGGTGTGCTCGCCGCCGGTGCCGAGTCCGCGTCTCTGGGAGTTGGCTCGCCGTGAACCGGGGCCCGGTGCCATCGTCTCCCACGTAGTTGCGGCACCCCGGTTGTGGTGCGCAGGGCGCGAGTCGGTACGTCCCATCAGGACCGGCCGGCGGAAGCCGCCACGGCGTGTCGCAGTAGGAGATGTTCATCGCCTAGCGACAAACCGTGTTGTTTCGACAAGAGCGGGACAGCAGAGGACCTTATACTCTGTGGATCGTGGACTTCCGGGCTCGTTGGTTAGAGGTTTTATCCATGCCCCCCTGCGGATGCTCTCCGTAGGGGGGCAAACGGCCTCGCCAGAGAAGAGTACTCTGATATTGGTGGACGGAACTTGATCCTTTTCCTCGCGGCCTCGCTGGTCGTGATCCTGGCGCCGGGGCCGGACAACATCCTGGTTCTCACGCGCGGCGTGACCCAGGGTCGCGGTGCCGCGCTGGTGTCGGCGGCCGGGGCCAGCCTGGGGCTGGTGGTTCACTCGGTCTTCGCCGCGGTCGGCCTCTCGGCGCTGCTGGCGCAGTCTGCCGTGGCCTTCTCGGTGATCAAGTACGTAGGGGCTGCGTACCTGATCTACCTTGGCGTCCGTGCGTTGCTCAGCAGGGAGGGCTTCGCGATTCATGCCGACGACGCCCCGCCCCCGAAGCTCAGGAGCATCCTCGTCCAGGCCTTCGCCACCAACGTCCTCAACCCCAAGGTGGCGCTGTTCTTCCTGGCGTTCCTGCCGCAATTCGTGGGACCCGACGCGGGCAGCGCTGCCCCACAATTGCTGCTCCTGGGCCTGACCTTCGCGCTGCTCGGCCTTGCCTTCCTCTGCGTGCTGGCCTACTTTTCCGGAACCCGGGGGTCGTGGCTGAGGACCCGCCCGAGGTCGCGAGCGGCCTGGGCTGGCTCACCGGGGGCGTCCTGATCTCCCTCGGCCTCCGCCTGGCCCTCCAGGACCGCCGATAGTCCCCTCACAAACGCCCACGAACACCTGAAACCTGATACCTCTAATTCAGCAAACCACCTTCAGCGCTGCCGGCTCGACGTGGAAGGTCATCGGCAGTTCTCCCCAGAGCTCGCCGTCGATCTGGATCGGGACGTGATCGCCCTCGGAGTCCGCGTGGACCGCCGTGGCCTTGAAGGACTCCATCGTGCGGTTGAGGGGCCTGCGGAAGATGATGCTCCAGAAGACGTCTGGCCGGAGGAGGGAGCCCACGCGCTCGACGAGGACGGTCTCCAGCTCGCCGCTGGTGAGGAGGCCCGGCCCGGTCACCTTGTAGTCCCCGCCGTAGTAGTGGCCGTTGGCGACGATGGCGAACCTCGCGACGTGGACGTCGTCGCCGGCGGAGATCCTGACGGGCGGGAACCTGTTGCCGAAGAGGACCCTGAAGGCTGTTACCTGGAAGGCCAGGCCCCTCAGGTAGCGCTTCTGGCGCGGCGTCACCTCGCCGACGACTTTCGCGTCGAAGCCCACACCAGCCATGCAGGCGAAGCGCCGCTCGTTGCCCGATACGTCCGTGGCGACCCCGAGGTCAACCCGCGTCTCGCTTCCCTCCATGATGCGCCGGCAGGCACCCTCCACGTCCAGCGGCAGCCCCAACTCCCGGGCCAGCACGTTGGCCGTCCCGAGGGGCAGGATGCCGAGCGTCGCCTCCGGCGAGAGGCCGTTTATGATCTCGTTAACCGTGCCGTCGCCCCCCGCCGCCACGACCAGGCGTTCCCCGGCCCCCGCCGCGAGCTCTGTCGCGTGGTTCGGGTACTCGGTGTTGTGAACCTCTACCAACAGGCCGCCGGAGCGCAGGGCTTCCGCGTGGTGTTCCAGGAAATCCCGGTCGCCCGCGCGCCCGGAGTTCGGGTTCCCGATAATGACCGCATCAGAGGTGGCTCTCATCCTTCATACTATAGTCCTTTTACCGGCGACGGATCTGGCGTAACATATGGCTTATGGATGGATTCGTGGTACCGGGTGTCGGGGTGGACGTGGTTGACGTCGAGCGGATGAGGTTCGCCCTCGAGCGCACGCCGAGGATACGTCAGCGCCTCTTCACGCCAGACGAGATCGCCTACTGCGAGAAGTTTCGCTTCTTCGACCGTCACTACGCCGGGCGGTGGGCCGCCAAGGAGGCCGTGACCAAGGCGCTCGGGTGCGGCCTGATCCAGTGGAACGGCGTCGAGGTGGTCCGCAAGCCGCGCCAGGCCCCGACGGTCCGCATAACGGGGCGCAAGATCCAACGCTTCGCCGACATGGTCGGCATCCGCGAGGAGGACCTCCACCTCTCCATAACCCACTCCGAGATCTCCGCCGTCGCCGTCTGCGTCGTGCGTAAGGAGCAGTGAAGCTCTACACCGCCGAGGAGATGTCCCGCGCGGACGGCGGGGCCCAGGACCTCGGCATCCCCGGCGGCGTCCTCATGGAACGCGCCGGCGTAGCCATGGCAGAAGAGATACTGGAGCGGTACCCGCCTCACCTCCTCCAGACCCTCGTCGTCTGCGGCGGCGGCAACAACGGCGGCGACGGGTTCGTCATCGCCCGCGAACTCTACAGGGCCGGCGTCGAGGTCGCCGTCGTCGCCACCAAAGACGAGTACTCCGGCGACCCGGCGACCAACCTGGAGGTCTTAAGGAACCTCGGGGTAAGCATTCACGGCCCGGAGATGCTGTCAGAGTTGCTCCACGGAACCCGCCTTGTCGTGGACGCGCTGCTCGGGACCGGGTTCTCCGGGGAGGTGCGGGAGAAGGAGGCCGCCCTGATCCGGCAACTCAACGACGCCGGGGTGACGACGGTCGCCGTGGACGTCTCCTCCGGTGTGGACGGCTCGACGGGCGAGGTTGCCGGCGGGGCGGTGCGGGCTGACCTGACGGTGTGCGCCCACGCGGCGAAGGTCGGGTGCGTGGTCTCCCCGGGTCGGGAGCACGCCGGAGAGACGGTCGTCGTGGAGATTGGCATCCCGCCCGAGGCCGACGTGGAGCCTTCCCTCTCGTGGACGGACCGGGGCGCCATCCGCGGCCTCGTCCCGCGCACGGAGGAACCGGCCCACAAGTACTCTGCGGGCGCCGTGATGGTCGTCGCGGGCTCCAGGGCGATGACCGGGGCCGCAGTGATGAGCGTGCGCGGCGCCGAGCGGGCCGGTTGCGGCATAACCTTTCTCGCGACCTCCGCGGGCGCGGCCCCGGCCGTGGACATCGCGCTCACCGAGACCATCGTCTACGGTGTGCGGGAAGGCGAATCCGGCGGCATGGGTGCCGAAGCGGCCGAGGAGATCCTGGTCCGCTCCGAGAGGGCGACGGCCCTGGTCGTGGGGCCCGGCATCGGCTCCGGCGACGAGGGACGCCGCCTGGTCGAGGCCCTGCTCGCCGGAACCGACCTCCCCGTGCTTCTGGACGCCGACGCCGTTACGGCCCTCACCGGCACGGATGTCCTGGCCCGGCGGGACGCCACTACCGTCATAACGCCCCACGCCGGCGAGCTCGGCCGGCTGCTGGGCTCGGGTGCGAAGGAGGTCTCGGCCCGCAGGCTCGCCTCGGCGAGGAAAGCCGCCCACGACAACGGCTGCTGCGTGCTGCTCAAGGGATCTGACACGCTCGTCGTCGACAGGGGGAGGGCCGCGGTCAACTCGACGGGTAGCGTCGCGCTGGCGACTGCGGGGACGGGGGACGTCCTCTCGGGGGTGATCGGGGCGCTGCTCTCCCGCGGCGCGGAGCCCTTCGAGGCGGCCCGCGTCGGCGCGTGGGTACACGGCAGGGCCGCGGAGCTGTGGCTGGAAGAGACCGGCTGGCCCGCGGAGAGCCTGGTCGCTACGGACCTCCTGGACTACCTGCCGCGGGCGATGGGCGAGCTTTTTTGACCTTCCGACTGCTCTTCGTCGGGGACGTGGTCGGCCCTTCGGGCGTCTCCGCCGTCCTGGACCTCGTCCCGAAGCTGCGCGAGGAGCTGTCCCTCGACGCCGTCGTCGCCAACGCCGAGAACTCCGCCCCCACGGGACGCGGCATCACCCCGAAGAGCGGCGCCGCCCTGCTGGAGGTCGCGGACTTCCTCACTTTAGGCAACCACGCCTTCGACGCCGAGGGCCACGTGGGCTTCCTGAACGAGGAAGAGAGGGTGATACGTCCCGCCAACTTCGACGGCCGCCACCCTGGGCGAGGGTGGGGAACGTTCAAGGTGAACGGCGTGACGGTCGGTGTCGCGAACGTGCTGGGGAAGGTGTTTATAGACCGGACAAAGACCTCGGCGTTCGAGGCCGTGGACCGGGCCATCGACGAGCTGGACGACGAGGTCGACCTCGTGCTGGTGGACTCGCACGCGGAGGCGACGGCGGAGAAGCAGGCGCTTGGGTACTACCTGGCGGGCAGGGCCCAGGCCGTGCTCGGGACACACACCCACGTCGCGACGGCGGACGCCGAGATCCTGCCCGGCGGCACCGCCTACGCCTCGGACGTAGGCATGACCGGCTGCCGGGAGAGCGTTATCGGGTTCGACCGCGACGACTTCCTCGGCCTGTTCGTCCAGAACGGGCGGCGGGGCATACAGGTCGAGTCCCGCGGGCTCGTGGCCTTCAACGCCGCGCTGGTCGAGTTCGACCCGGGGCGGCGCGAGGCGACCTCCATCGAGCCGGTGCGCAGGGAGTGGCGTCCGCAGGGGCGCGAAGCCGTTTAGAATGACGGCGTGGCGGTTCGGCAACATGGGGGGAGCAGGGGTGGATCAGCAGGACATAAGAGAGCTCAAGGTATCGGACATCGCGCACGAGGAGTGGCCCACGCTCGGGCCGGGGGAGACTGTGGAGGGCGCGATCAAGGTCTTCGCCGAGTCCGGCATCTCGGGCGTGCCGGTCGTCGAGGGTGACAGGATCGTCGGCATCGTCACCGAGGGGGACCTGATCTTCCGCGACGCTGACATCAAGTCGCCCGGTTTCCTGGACATCCTGGGAGGTGTGATCCCGCTCGGCGACTGGAGCGAGTACCGCCGCGAAGCGATGAAGAGCGCC
>JALZNL010000158.1:0-1038 GCA_030857715.1 Actinomycetota bacterium
GCCCAGGGCGACGGCGAGGTCTGCGTGACCGGCATCGAGTGCCCCATGTACGCCGCCCTGCGCTTCGACCTGGTGAAAAACAAGAGCATCCCGGCCCCCCAGTTCCAGACGCCGGGACCGCTGACGCCGCTGGTCGACGACGGCGGCTGGTACGCGACGATGGGGGTAAACACGGACCTCATGCAGGCGACCAGGGACTCCGTGCGGGCGATGGTCGAGCACATAAGCACGACGTACGGGCTGGAGCCGGTCGAGGCCTACGCGCTGGCGAGCCTCGTGGTGGACCTCAAGATCAGCGAGGTCGTTGACGCCCCTAACTGGATCGTCTCCTCCTACCTGCCGCTGGCGATCTTCGGGTAGCCGCCCAACGCCGGACCGTCTCGTGGTGGGAGGCCCACGCCTCCCACACGGACGCGGCCCACCCGCGCACCCGCCCCATGTGTTCGTCCGGTTCACGCGCGGCCAGGACGTCGAGCACCGTCACATCGCCGGGATGGGATGGCGGGTCCAGCCAGACGAAGTCATCCTTGAGGCGGGAGGAGATGTCCAGCATCGCGGCGTTCGCCCGGCCGTGGGGCAGGCCGCGTTCGAGTTGGAGGTGCAGTCGGACCAGGTGCACGCCCACCGAGCCGATCGCCTGCGGCGAGGACGTCCCCGGGTGCTGCGCGGCGTACGCGTCAACGGTCAGCCGGTGGACGGGCGCGAAGCGCGAGTAGTCCGCGTACTCTCTCTCGAGCACCTCCCCGTAGGCCGACCAGCACCCCGGCGAGGCGCCGAGGTAACGGTGCGTTGGTCCGGGGACGTCCGGCACGGGGGCGCCACAGCCGACGCACGGTCGAGGCTCGTTCATCCTTCAGCCGGGAGGACCGTGAAGCTTCCACCCTGCAAGGGCTCCACGGTCCGAAATGCCCGCTCGTCGAACGTGACGATACGCCTGGTGCCGTACCGTCTTGCGAGAACGATCAGCGACACATCGGCCAGTCCGAGTTCCAGATCCCCGTAACGACGCGCCAGCCCGCGTGCCACGCCGATCTCGTC
>JALZNL010000158.1:1048-6142 GCA_030857715.1 Actinomycetota bacterium
TCCCTCCGCCAGATCGTCGAGGAAGGCAAGCTCGGTGTCGATGCCCAGCCGGCTTAGGATCAGGTAGTCAGCCTCCGCCGCGGCGATTCCCGAAGTCACCAGCGGCCCGCGCTCTTCTTTGAGAACCTCGATCACCGCCTCGTGCGCCGGGTCGGCCCGGTCGGCCTGCGCGTAGAGCCCACCGGCATCGATTATGAGGGCCACAGAACCTTCTACTGACGCCCGAGCGTCTTCTCACGCACGGCATCCGCGTCCCAACGAGGCCTGGCTTCACCACTTCCCACACCCTTTCCCATGCTGTGGAAAGTCCGCGCTTTGCCCTCACGCAAGAGCCGGCGAACGCCCTCGCGGATCAACTCCGCCTGCGACTCACCGCTCTCCGCCGCAAGCCGGCGAAGCCCATCCGCCTCTTCTTCTCCCAGATATACGGTAGTCTTTCTCATTACTAACGTAGGGTACCATATGCCACCACTTACCCGGATTTTGGCGTTGAAAGCCTGACCTGCTAGGCGGTTAGCCGGCGTCGAGTTGCCGGCCCAGCTCTTCAGGGTCGGTGGTCGGGGCCTGGCAGGCGTAGCCCTCGCAGACGTAGGCGGTGGGCTTGCCGTCGCGCGTGGGACGCTGGGCGAGGAGCGGGATCAGGCCCGCCGATTCCGCGTCGTCTTCGGCCCGGCCCGCGAGGACCTTGTTGGGCAGGTAGCGGGCGTAAACGAGGCCGAGGAGCGCCTTCGTGCCCGGCGCCTCGGGCTCGCCGATGATCGCGACCTCACGCGTGCCCGACGCGGAGAAGTCCAGGGCGGCGAGCAGGCGCCCGAAGGCGGATGGGATCTTCTCCATCCCCCCGCCCATCTCCTCGAGAACTTCCTCTGCCCGCTCGCGGTAGTCGTTGCGGTCGAGGAAGAGGGCCAGCTTCAGCATGACCTCGACGGCGACGGAGTTGCCCGAGGGGGTAGCGTTGTCGTAGACTTCGCGCGGGCGGGTGACGAGCCTCTCGTGGTCGGCGGGGGTATCGTAGAAAGCCCGCTTTTCGTCGTCCCAGAAGAGCTCGTTCATGGCCTCGCACAGGAGGTCCGCCTCGACGAGCCAGCGCGTCTCGAAGGTGGCCTCGTAGAGCGCCACGAGCCCGTCGGCCACCATCGCGTAGTCCTCCAGGTAGCCGTTGAACCTCGCCCTCCCGTCCTTGTGGGAGCGGTGGAGCCGCCCGTCCTCTTTCATGCGGTCCAGCAGGAAGGCCGCGTTCCTCCGGGCGGCCTCGCGGTAGTCCTCCCGTCCGGTGACGCGGGCGGCCAGCGCGAAGGCGTGGAGCATGAGCCCGTTCCAGGCCGCCAGCACCTTCTCGTCCCGGCCCGGCCGGACCCGCCCCTCGCGGACCGCGAACAGCTTCTCCCGGATCCCGACGATGCGCCCCCACAGCTCCTCGGGCGCGAGGCCGAACTCGTCGGCCACGACCTCGGGCGGGCGCGGGACGTTGAGGATGTTCTTGCCCTCGAAGTTGCCCCGCTCCGTGACGTCCCAGTAACGCAGCGCCAGCCTGGCGCCCTCCGGGTCGAGCGCCTCTTCTATCTCCCCCGGCGTCCAGACGTAGAACTTTCCCTCCTCGCCCTCGGAGTCCGCGTCCTCGGCCGAGTAGAAGCCCCCTTCCGGGCTCGTCATGTCGCGCAGGACGTAGTCGAGGGTCTCCTCGGCGACGCGGCGGTAGAAGGGGTCGCCGGTCGCCTGGTGGGCCTCCAGGTAGATCCTTGAGAGGAGGGCGTTGTCGTAGAGCATCTTCTCGAAGTGCGGGACGAGCCAGTATTCGTCCACGGAGTAACGGGCGAAGCCGCCGCCGAGGTGGTCGTAGATGCCGCCGTCGGCCATCCGGCGCAGGGTGGTCTCCACGGCAGCTAAGGCACCCCGGTCGCCCGTGCGGCGGTGGTGGCGCAGCAGGACCTCCAGGTTCATAGGCTGGGGGAACTTGGGCGCGTCCCCGAAGCCCCCGAAGCGGTCGTCGTGCCCGGCGAGGAGAGAGGCGGCGGCCCCGTCGAGCAGGCTCGTGCCCGTGGTCTCGGCCTTCGGCATGGCGGCGCCGGTGGTGGCCTGGAGGTAGTCGCGGACGGAGCCGGCGCTCTGGAGCACCTCCTCGCGGCGATTCTCGTAGGCGTCGGCGAGGGTGAGGAGGAGCTGCTGGAAGGAGGGCAGGCCGCGGCTGGGGACGGGCGGAAAGTACGTGCCGCCGTAGAACGGGGCGCCGTCCGGGGTCATAAAGACCGTCATCGGCCAGCCGCCGCTGCGGGTCAGGGCCTGCACGGCGGACATGTAGATGGAGTCGATGTCAGGTCGCTCCTCGCGGTCGACCTTTATGTTCACGAAGTGCTCGTTCATCATGCGCGCGGTCTGTTCGTCCTCGAAGGACTCGCGCTCCATGACGTGGCACCAGTGGCAGGCCGAGTAGCCGACCGAGAGCAGGATGGGCCTGTCCTCCTCCCGCGCCCGTCTCAACGCCTCCTCCCCCCACGGGTACCAGTCCACGGGGTTGTCCTTGTGCTGCAAGAGGTACGGGCTCGTCTCGCCCGCCAGTCGGTTCGCCATGCGCTCTCTCCTCGCGGATCTCCTCCCGCAAACGTACCACACGGCGCTTCGCGCCTCAGCCCGCTGCGCCCTCTGGGCTCCGCTCTCAGCACGCTTCGGGCCTGCGGCCCTCGTTCTCAGCCCGTCAGCTTTGGCCGTTCGGGGCGTCGCGGGGGCGCAGACGACATACTCCTCCCGGTAGCTTCGTTTTGAGGTCGGAGCTATCCAGCGCCCTTGTTGCTTTGGCTGACAAGCTGAGAGCCGTCGAAGACGGCGTGCTGAGAGTCCCCGACAGGGGACGTGCTGACGAGCGGAGCCCAGAGGACGCAGCGTACCGAGTTTGTCTGGAAATCGGTACGGGTATGGTGAAAATGAGAGATTCGGAGAGGAGCGCGAAGTGGACATAGGAGTGCTGGAAGGCACCGCGAGGGAGCTCGTCTCGCCGGGACGGGGCATACTGGCGGCCGATGAGAGCTTGGGGACCATAGGGAAGCGGTTCGAGGCCGTCGGCATCGAGGCGGGCGAGGAGAGCCGGCGGGCATACAGGGAGATGCTGTTCACGACGGAGGGCATCGGGGAGTACCTGTCCGGTGTGATCCTCTTCGACGAGACCCTCAGGCAGAAGGCCTCGGACGGCCGCCCGCTGCCGCAGGTGCTCCTGGACCACGGCGTCATCCCGGGCATAAAGGTGGACAAGAGCACCGTGTCCATGCCCCTCTCCCCCGAAGAGAAATTCACCCAGGGCCTCGACGGCCTGGGCGAGAGGCTGGCCGAGTACAGGGAGATGGGCGCCCGCTTCACCAAGTGGCGGGCGGTCATAACCATCGGCGACGGCATCCCGACGAAGGGCTGCGTCGAGGCCAACGCCCGGGCGCTCGCGCTGTACGCGGCCTTCTGCCAGGACCACGACCTCGTCCCCATCGTCGAGCCCGAGGTGCTGATAGACGGCGATCACTCCATCGAAGATTGCTACAGAGTGACCGAGTGGACGCTGAACACCACCTTCCAACACCTGTACGAGCAGAACGTCGCATACTCCGGGATGCTCCTCAAGCCGAACATGATCATCTCGGGCAAGGAGGCGCAGCGACAGGCCGGGGTCGAAGAGGTTGCCCGGGCGACGGTCGAGTGCCTGCTCAGGACCGTGCCGGCCGCCGTGCCGGGCATCGTCTTTCTTTCCGGCGGCCAGGGCGTAACCCAGGCAACCGCCCACCTCAACGCCATGAACTCCATGTACGAGGGGCTGCCGTGGGAGCTCTCCTTCTCCTACGCGCGGGCGCTGCAAGAGCCGCCGATGGAGATCTGGAAAGGCGAAACCGGAAACGTCGAAGAGGCGCAGAAGGCCTTCTACCACCGCCTCAAGATGAACGGCGCCGCGAGGAGCGGCAGCTACTCAGAGGAGATGGAAGCAGCGTAGGTAGAGCCAGTCAGCTTGTCAGCGGTTGGGGCGGAGCTTGTTGATGAAGGGCGAGAGCATTCGCTTTACTGCTTTGGTCTGTAGCGAGAGCGTCCGGTAGGACTCGGTTTTCAGGAAGCCCGGGTCGTGTGCCAGAAGCAGATGGTATTCGAGTTCGCTCGACGAGCCCATTGCGATCAGCATGAAACGGCGCAGCTCAGCCTTCGGCTATGTTCGCCGGGATCGAGGCCGAACAACGGCGAAGTTGCGCCGTCAGACCGTAAATTTCTTCACGAGGGAAACTGCTGGTGGCCGCGTACACGTCAAGAACAAGAAGATGGCTCTTCTCCCAAACCTTGATCTCGCGAAAATCTCTCATGCCAACAAGTCAACACTTCGGCATCCAGCCCTACTTACTTTAGCTGACAAGCTGAAATACTGACTAGCTGACAGCTACACGCGATCTGCGCGCACGATCAGGCGCCGCTCCCAGTTCGGTCCGGTGCAGGTCTGGAGCGTTACCATGTCCCGGTCACGAACCTGTCCCATCACCCACGAGTCCTCGGGGTAGGTCTCGAAAACCTCGGTGACGCGATAGCGGTACCTGTCGCCGTCGCGGTCTTTTAGCAGGATCTCGTCGCCCTTGCCGAGTTCGTCGAGGCGGTAGAAGATCAGGTGGCTCGCCGTTCCCGGGAAGCCGAGCCTGTGCCCCGCCAGGTACACGTTCCTCTGCGGCGAATCCGACCCCGGCATCGAGGTCTCCGGGTGGTGACCGACCCCATACTTGAGCGCCCACGCGCCGACGGAGTCGAAAACGGGCACGTCGTGGATGCCCATGGCTTCTACCGTGAGGCCGAGCACGGCCCCGTCCGGCAGCTTGTAGTGGCGCGGCTCGTGCGCCGCCCTTATGTCGTTGGCTGTCGGCTCCGGCGGCTCCTCGAGGACCGGCGCCTGTCTCGGCTGCGCCGCGGGCTCCGGTTCCGGCTCGGGATCCGGCCGCGGCTCCGGTGACTGTTCCGGCTGCGGTGCGGGCTCGGGGTCCGGCTCCGGTTTGGTCGGTTGCGGTTCGGGTTCTTCGGTCTCGGCGTTCACGAGCGCCACGGCCTTCTCCCTCCACGGCTCTACGCCGGGATCGGATCGCACCAGCGGTT
>JALZNL010000159.1 GCA_030857715.1 Actinomycetota bacterium
CCACCCTGCGGCTGACGATGCGGGCGCGCGAGGCCGCCACCGGACGTACGGAAGAGAGGCGCTACTACGCGAAGGTCTACCGGGAGCGGGAGAGGTCGGAGGAGGCCCACCGGGTGGCTCGTCAGCGGTGGGAGACGGCCACAGGGGACCGCTTCACCGTGGGGAGGCCGGTAGCCTACCTGGGCAAACTCAAGACACTCGTACAGGAGGAGCTTAGCGGAACCTCCCTGGACCGGGTGCTGCGCCAAGAGGCGGACGCAACGTGGGCGGCGCGGAAGGTCGCGAGGGCCCTGGCGGCCCTGCACCAAAGCGACGTGGTCGTGGAGCGGCGGCGCGGCGTACGCGAAGAGACCGGCCTCTTGAAGAGGGCGGCCGAAGACCTCCGGTCCGCCCACCCGCGCCTGGTGCCGGAGGTGGAGGAGATCTTGGACGCCGCCGTCGCAGGGCTCGAAGAGGTCCCTCCTTCGCCGACCCACGGCGAGCTCAGACCCTGGCACATGCTGCTAGAAGGGGATCGCCTCTCCCTGCTGGACCTCGACACGTTCGCCGCCGGGGATCCGGTGTCGGACGCCGCTGACCTCGCTTTCACCCTCGCGAGGACCGCGGCGGGCCGCTCACACCTGCGCGGTGAGCGAGCGCGGGCGGTGGCGCGGGCCTTCGTGGGAGAGTACTTCGACCGCGTCCCGGAAGCGTGGCGTGCCAGGTTCCCCGTCCGCTACGCCGGCATCGTACTCAAGAAGGCCGCGGCCCTCGCGCGTCAGCAGGCCCAGGACCCCCCGGAAGGGACCGAATCCCTTCTTCAGGAGGCCAGAGATTCCTTGAAGGGCAAGATCTGGTGATGGGGGACAGAGCAGGACAGAAGTTAACAAGATGACCGGCAGGAAATAATGTGAGAGCTTTCTACCGTTCTCTATTCACCCGAGTGCGTGTAAGGGGTGTGCCGCGGATTTCGGGTGTAGGCTCTCGGACGTTTACCTCACTCGTACAGGCGCTTGGACCGTCGCCCCTCTGACTACTAACACCGAATAGCCCAGCAGCATCCAGGCGACCCCGACCAACACGATCGGGACCTCCAACAGCCTTTCGCCGATCAGGGCGAGACCCCCTCCCGCCAAGATCAAGAGAGGACCCCCCAATCCCATAGCAAGCGGCAAGGCGCTCCAGGGCGGCGGGAAGACCCTGGCTTGTAGGGTGGCGCTCCCCAACAACACCAAGCCGAGGAAAGGACCGAACCCGGCCACGGCGTAGAAGGGTGCGAGCGGTGTCATAAAGACGACGGCGGCCGCGACCAAGGCCACGTAGGCCACCACGACCCCCGCCTTCCCTAACGGCCCTCCGCGCCCGTCGAGCCGAGCATGGAGCCCCAGCAGCCCGACCGCGAAAAGGGGCATGGCCGCCACGAAGACCACGGGAGGCTGCTGTCCCGTGAGCAGGATACTCCCTCCTTTAACGACCCACATCAACCCGCCGGCAATGGCGGCCAGCCCGCCCAAGCGGACTAAGGCCGAAGAAGTCATAACACCCCTCTCTTATACTTTCCCTACGAGCCCATGGTGTCACCTGGTCAGGCCCGGCGCACCCGCCTACGCCTTTTTCACCCAGCCTCTTTTTGCGGGAATGTTTTTGCCTGACGTTTCAGGCCCTTCGAGAAGGCCGCACCGGGCACCGCTACAATGCGATGGACGGGTGACGCTTCGAGGGGGAGTGCTGAAGACGCGGGTACGGACGATAACGGTTCATACGAAGCGCACCTTCGCCATCGCCCGCTCCTCGGACGATGCCTTCGGGCGTGTCGTTTTCGAGATCGAAGAAGATGGGTTCGTCGGCCGGGGTGAGGCCGCACCCTCGGAACGCTACGGCCAGGACGCGGAGGGTGTCGCCGCGGCGCTGGAGGACGTCGAGATCCCGGACCCGTGGGACATGGAAACCACGCTCCGCCGCAACGCCGGCCTGCCCCCGGCGGCGCACGGCGCGCTGGACAACGCCCTCCACGACCTCGCCGCTAAAAGGCTCGGCGTGCCGGTCTACCGTTTGCTCGGGCTCGGAAAGCCGGAGCCTGTCTCGGCCTACACGCTGGGAATAGCCGACAGGGAGACGACCGTCGCGGACGCGGAGAGGCTCCGGGGCTATCCCATCCTCAAGGTCAAGATCGGGGGCTGGGGCGACGTGGAGACTTTGCGGGCGGTGCGGGAAGTCTCGGACGCGGAGCTCTGGGTGGATGCGAACGAGGCGTTCTCGACCGACGAGGCGGTGGAGCTCGCGCGCGAGTTGCGTGGGATGGTCGGCATGATCGAGCAGCCCGTCCCCGCCTCCGCCGGCCCGGGGGCGCTGCGGGCGGTCACCGAGGCGGCCCATCCCGTGCCTGTCATAGCCGACGAGGGCGCCGTGGACGCCCGCGACGTGCCGAAGCTGGCGGGCTGTGTCTCCGGGGTGAACGTCAAGCTCGCCAAGTGCGGCGGCATCAGGGGGGCGCTGGAGATGGTCCACACGGCACGCGCCCACGGTATGAAGCTCATGCTCGGCTGCATGGTCGAGACCTCGCTCGGCATCGCGGCGGCGGCCCACGTCTCCGGCCTCTTCGACTTCGTGGACCTCGACGGCGCGATGCTCCTCGCGGACGACCCGTTCGCGGGACCCGTCTACGACAAGGGGCACATCCTGCTCCCCGACGCCCCCGGCCTCGGCGTGTGGCCCGCGGAGCCGCGATGACCGCCGTACCGCGGCGCAGGTACGCGATCCTGGCCGAAGGCCGCCTCCGTGAGGCGAAGACCGCCCACGGCGTTCTGCGCTACGGCAAGGACGAGGTCGTCGCCGTGCTCGACTCGACGCTTGCCGGGGAGACCGTCGGTGGCGTGATGCCGGGACTCCTCCCGGACCCGGGCCGCGACGCCCCGATAGTGGCGACGCTGGACGAGGCGCTCGCCCATGGGCCAACCTCCGTGCTGGTCGGGGTCGCACCGGCCGGGGGGCGGCTGCCGGGGGAGTGGATGGAGACCCTGCGCGGGGCGTCGGAGGCGGGGATCGAGATCGTGGGCGGCCTCCACCAGCGCCTCGCCCCGGAGTTTCCTGGGGCCAGAGTCTGGGACGTGCGCGAGCCGCCGGCGGAGGCGCCGATCTTCTCGGGTGAGGGCTTCGGGGTGAAACCCAAGGTCGCGCTGACCGTCGGGACCGACGCCGCAATCGGCAAGATGACCGCAACGCTCGAAATAGAGCGGGCGGCCAGGCGGGCCGGGATCTCCACGGGCTTCGTACCGACCGGGCAGACAGGGGTCATCGTGGCCGGGTGGGGGGTCTGCGTGGACGCCGTCGTCTCGGACTTCGTGGCAGGCGTCTCGGAGATGCTCGTGCTGGAGGCCGCGAAGTCTTCTCCGGACCTGATCCTGGTAGAGGGACAGGGCTCGCTGGCCCACCCGGCCTACTCCGGCGTGACCCTCGGCCTCCTGCATGGCTCCTGCCCCGACTGCCTGGTCCTGTGCGTCTCCCCCGACGACACCCCCGGCTACGCCGGCGTCCCTCGCCCGACACCAGCCCGCGCCGCCCGCCTCTACGAGGAGGTCGCCGCCCTCGTCAAACCCACCCCCGTCGTCGCCGTGAGCGCCAATACGAGGGGCCTCACGGACGAGGAGGCACGGGCCTTCGTCGAGAAGGTGGCCGACGAGACCGGGCTGCCGGCCGCCGACCCGTTCCGCACCTCCGCGGAGCCCATCCTGGAAGCGGTGCTGGGGACCTAGTCAGCACGCCGCTTCGCGGCTTGTCAGCCCGCTCCGGCCTACGCTCTCAGCCTGTCAGCTCTCTCCGTCGTTTGAGGCTCGCCCGGTCCCTTTTGCCTTGTGGTCGTGGATGGAGGCGCCGGTTTCCTCTTGCCCTTCCTCCGGCGTGGGCGGTCGGTTCTGGTCTTCACCGGGCGGCGGTACGGCTGACGCCAGGGGCAACGGCTCGCCGGTGTTGGCTGACAGGCTGAAAGCCGCCGGTAGGCGGCGGGCTGAGAGCCTCCGAAGGAGGCGTGCTGAAAGCGGAGCCCGAAGAGCGTAGCGTGCTGCAACCTTTATTAACCCCAATTTCACACGCCCAAGCATTCCCTTATGTTAGAATGCCGTGCGTGGCACGATGCTTGACGCTCAACGCTAGCTACGAGCCCGTGGCCCTGGTGCCGGTCAAGAGGGCCATCGTCCTCGTTGTCTCCGAGAAGGCCGAGATCGTCGAGGCCAACCTCAAGCAGAGGTTCCGTTCGGAGAGGTCGGAGTACCCTTATCCGCTGGTGATCCGTCTCGTCAAATACGTCGAGATACCGCGTCGCCTGCGCAAGCACGTCACGAACGCCATCCTCTTCGCCCGCGACAACTACCGATGCCAGTACTGCTCCAAGCACCGCAACGACCTCGGCCGCCGCGACCGCCTCACCCGCGACCACGTGAAGCCCATCTCCAAGGGTGGCCTGAACACCTGGGACAACGTCGTCACCGCCTGCACCAAGTGCAACGCCCGCAAGGGCAACCGCCTCCCCATGGAGTGCGGCATGTACCCCAAGACCACCCCCAAAGAGCCGCGCTACGTGGTCATGGTCTGGTACTCCCGCGACCTCAACGAGGTCCAGCGCCGCTACGTGGATCAGTTCTACGGAAGCCTATCGGCTTCCTAGGCTTCAGGTTTCAGGTGGTGCCGGACCGGCTCTATGGCGGTATCGTACGGGCGTGGGTGGAGCGGTTGCCCGTTCTGCCGCATCTGCGGTGGCGCCACGAACCGCTGGGCGAATACCTGAAGCCTGTTGCCTGAGACCTGAAGCCTATAGGATATAATCTTCTCTCGTCGCAGGATCATGGACAGGATCTTTTTGGATTACAACGGTTTCTCGGAGAGGGTCGGACGCATCGTCGATAACGTCGAGCGCGCCGTGTCCGGCAAGCGCGAGGGTGTCTTTACGGCCGTGGTGGCGATGCTGGCGGGGGGGCACGTGCTTATCGAGGACGTGCCGGGGGTGGGCAAGACCCTGCTGGCGAAGTCGCTGGCGCGTTCCATCCGGGCGGAGTTCCGCAGGATACAGTTCACGCCGGACCTGTTGCCGGCCGACGTGACGGGCCTCAACGTGTACAACCAGGGGGATGGGGACTTCGAGTTCTGGGCCGGGCCCATCTTCGCCAACGTGGTGCTCGCCGACGAGATCAACCGCGCCTCCCCGAAGACCCAGAGCGCCCTCCTGGAGGCTATGGAGGAAGGCTCCGTGACGGTGGACGGGGTGACGCGGAAACTGCCGCAGCCCTTCAGCGTGGTTGCGACCCAGAACCCCGTCGAGCACGAGGGGACCTACCCCTTGCCGCACGCGGAGCTGGACCGGTTCATGGTCAAGATGCGGATAGGCTACCCTGACGAGGACGCCGAGACGGAGATGCTCCGTCTCTCCCGAGACCCCGTGGCCGAGCTGTCGCCGGTCGTCGAGGCCGAGGAGTTCATGGAGATGCGCCGGCTCGTCGAGGAGGTCTATGCCAGCGAGGCCGTCCTGCGGTACGTGGTCTCGGTGACGTCTGCGACGAGGGAGCACCGTGGGATCAACCTCGGCGCATCCCCCCGCGCGAGCCGGATGCTCCTCTCCGCGGCGAGGGCCCGGGCGGCGGCCAACGGCCGCTCCTACTGCGCCCCGGACGACGTCAAGGCGATGGCGCCGGGCGTGCTGGGGCACAGGATCATCCCGTCCGCCGGCACGGGCGGGGACGAGGGCTCATCCGGGGCCGCGGAGGAGATCGTGCGCGACATCCTCTCCTCCGTGCCGGTGACCGAGGCGGTCTAGGAATCGTGCTCCGGCGGGCCGCCCGCGAGGGGGAGACCCGCTCGCGGCTCGTCGTCCGCCCGACGTCCGCCGGCTGGCAGGTGCTCGCGGCCGGCGCGGCGGTCTTCTTTGTCGCCCGCCTCATCGGCACCACCCAGTTCCACCAGCTCGCCTACGCCCTGCTGGCCCTTCCCGTCGCCTCGCTCGTTCTCGGGATGGCCGGGAGCCGGGGTGTACGCTTCTCGCGCTTCGTGCCGCCGGGGACCCACCTTAGGGCCGGGGGGACCTCGGACGTGGTCCTGGAGCTCTCGCGCCCGCGGTTCGGCGCCTCGAAGGCCGGGGTGGTGGACCGCCTGCCGGAACCCCTTGCCCTAAAG
>JALZNL010000160.1 GCA_030857715.1 Actinomycetota bacterium
CCTGATCGCCACGAGCCTCGGTGAGACGCACGTGATCCTGGCCGGCCCGGAAGACGCGCCGCCCCTGGTGGTCCTCCCCGGCGGCAACTTCTTGAACCCTATGTGCCTCTCGTGGTTCCTGCCGCTCGCGGGTGCGTTCCGAATCTACGCGCCGGACATCATCGGCCAGCCGGGTCGCAGCGCCCAGGCCCGTCCATCCGCCAAGGGCGACGGGCACGCGCGCTGGCTCTTGGACGTGCTCGACGGCCTCGGCCTCGGGCGCGTGCCGTTCGTCGGGATCTCCTACGGCGCGGGCGTCGTCCTGAGGTTGGCCGGCCTCGCGCCGGGGCGGGTCGCCGGATCGGCGCTGGTCTCGCCGGCCGGCATCGCCGTTGGCCCGATCTGGCCGATGGTCAGGCAGACGGCCCTGCCCGCACTCGTCTACCGCGCGTTTCCGAACCAAAAGCGCCTGCTCCGCGCCGCGCGTCCGATCCTGACCGACCTGGAAGAGCCGTACGTCCGCCAGCTCGGCCTCGTCTACAGGCACGTGAAGCTGGACAGAGAACTTCCGCGGGCTGCCACGAGGGAGGAACTCGCCGGATACGAGGCGCCCACGCTGCTCTTCTCCGCCGAGAACGACCTGTTTTTCCCCGCTGAGAAGGTCATCCCCCGCGCCGGGGAGATCATCCCCAACCTTGAAACCGAGATGCTCCCAGGCGACCGCCACGTCCCGTCGAGGCAGACTTTCGCCAGGATCAACGACCGCATCGCCGCGTTCCTGAACCCTGCCTGACTACGCCCACGAACGCCCATCCACCGCACCCGCAAAGCCCCCAAAACCTAGAACCTCAAAACCTGAAGCGCCGCTACTCCGGCGGGCTGACCATGGTCTTCAGGAGGTGATCCAGGGCTTCCTGTGGGTCTTCGGCGAGGCCGGTGTGTACGGGGCCCGGCTGGACGACGGTGCTCCGCGGCGCCACGAGCCACCCGAATCGCTGGACGGGGGGCAGGAGTCCGATGGGCCCGGCCTCGGGTCCGCCGGCGCAGACGCGGCGCGCGGCCTCCAGGTGCGCCCGCACGGCCTCAGGGTCGAGGCGCGGGTCGAGCGCGCGCAGCCGTTCGGGGTCGAGGTGTAAGGCGGCCTCAAGGAACCGCCTCTCCTGGCAGTAGAGAACGACCCCGGCGTTGACGAACTCGCCCCGCTCGACCCTTGGGACGACGCGCAGCAGGGCGTACTCGAAGGGGCTAGGCAAGGGCCTCCCTCCTGGCCTCTTCGAGCGCGTGCGCCCACACGCGGGGTTCCCGCAGGCGCGACGTGAGGTAGGAGACGTAGGCGGAGCGGACGGCGTCCGGGTCGTCGAAGCCGGGTTCGGCCGCGAGCCACTCGTCGGGGATCCCGGCGACTATCTCCTCCAGTACTTCCGAGGTGAGACGGGGGGCGAGATCCGCGTCGGCCTCCGGGATGCTGTCCGCGAAGGGCAGCAGGACGTGGTCGCGGGCCGCCGCGAAGGGTCTCTGGGCCACGGCTTCGAGCGCGGGCCCGTCCCGGCCGGGCCAGTTGTGGTGGAAGTACAGGGAGGCGCCGTGGTCTATGAGCCAGAGCCTCCCGTGCCAGACGAGCAGGTTCGTGTTGCGGGGCGTCCGGTCCACGTTCTGGACGAGCGCGTCGAACCACAGGATGCGCGAGGCCAGGTCGCCGCCGAGCGGCCCCACGAGCGGGTCGAAGCCCAGAGAACCCGGCAGGTAATCCAGGGCGAGGTTCAGGCCCCCGCTCGCGCGGAGGAGGTCCTGTATCTCGGGGTCCGGTTCAGCCCGGCCGAGGTCCGGGTGGAGATCGACGAGCACTATCTGGGGCACGCGGAGGCCCAAAAAGCGCCCGATCTCGCCGGAGACCAACTCCGCGACGAGCGCCTTGCGCCCCTGACCGGCGCCGCGGAACTTGAGCACGTAGGTCCCGAGGTCGTCCGCCTCGACGATGGCGGGCAACGAGCCCCCCTCGCGCAGGGGCGTGACGTACCTCGTTGCGATCACAGTGCGAACCATCGGGTGAGGTTATTCTCGCACCACGCACACTACAGCGCCAAACCGGCCGATCTCAGGCCAACGAGACAGAGATGTGGGGGCCTTCGTCAGCTTAGGTTGACAGATGCTATCAAGTCAACTAAGGTTGACGCATGGACGAAACGGCGAGGACAGGGGTTGGTGGGCCGGAAGACCCGCGCAGGGGTCTAGAAGCGGTAGTGGCCCTGCGGCGGACGCTGGAGGCGCTGGAGGCGGCGCAGGTCGAGAACGCCTTCGTCGCCGCGGGATGGTCTTGGGCGAGGATCGCCGAGGTGTTGGGGGTGAGCAAGCAGGCGGTGCACAAGAAGCACGCGAAAAGGATCAGGGACACGTACGCCCGGCGAGGACCGGGACGAAAGGGGAAGGACGAGTGATCTTCAACCGTTTCGCCAGGGAGGCTCGCGCGTGCGTGGAGGCCGCCTTGGAGGAGGCTCGAACGCTGGGCCACGACTCAGTGGGTGACGAGGATCTCTTACTGGGAATCTTGCGTGCCGATGGGGGGGTGGCGGCCGAGGCGCTCTCCTCCGTGGGGGTGAACCTGGAAACCGCCCGCGAGGAATCCGAAAAGATGGCGGCCGAGGCGCTCGCTTACGTGGGTATTTCTCTGGAAAACATACGCAGGGAGGCGGGAGAGGCCTTCGATATGAGGATACCGGAGGGCCGTCGCATACCGTTCTCGCCCGCAGCGAAGAAGGTCTTGGAGCGGGCGCTCGGGGAGGCGGTGAGGCTCAGGGACAACTACATCGGTACCGAGCACGTGCTGCTCGGGATCTTGCGCAACGTCGACGGGATGGCCGTGAGGATGCTGGCCCGCATGGGCGCTTCGACGGCCGTCCTGGAAGAACGGCTGTCCGAGCTGCGCGGGTGAGCGGCCGGCTAACGTTTGACCTTTGTCTCGGGTTTCTCTCTTCGCTTGGTCTTGCCCCGGGGGAGAACCGTAGGTTCGCGGCAGGATGGTCGACACGGGCGTAGACCAGGAGGCTTACCCGGATTCAGCCTCCCGGACGATGCGCGTCTCCAGAAACCGGCTTAGGGTCTCAGGCGTAGTGTAAAGGCGTCGGAGGAGGCCGCGGTGATCTTAGGAGAGAAGACGGAAGCCGAAGGACGAGGAGGTTCCGTGACAGACGGGACGGACGGGTTGATGATCGAGGCCGCCGGCGTGCAGAAGGTCTACGAGGCCGGCGGCCTGCGGGTAAGGGCGCTTCGGGGCGTGGACCTCGGCATCCGGCGCGGGGAGATGGTCGCCATCATGGGGCCTTCGGGTTGCGGCAAGACGACGCTCCTGAACGTGCTCTCCGGCCTCGACGACCTCTCCGACGGCGAGGTCAGGGTGGACGGCGAGTCCATCGGGGGGATGTCGGACAGGAGGCGGACGCGCTTTCGGGCGGAGAAGATGGGGTTCATCTTCCAGTCTTATAACCTGATCCCGGTCCTCTCCGCCATCGAGAACGTGGAGCTCCCCCTCCTGGTCGCCGGCAAGAAACCGAAGAAGGCCCGCCAGTGGGCCCTGGACGCCCTGGAGATGGTCGGCCTCCCCGAGCAGGCGAACAAGCGCCCGTCCGAGATGAGCGGCGGCCAGCAGCAGCGTGTCACCGTCGCCCGCTCGCTCGTCAACAATCCTGCCATCGTCTGGGCCGACGAGCCGACCGGGGCGCTGGACTCGGAGACGAGCAAGGGCATCATGGACCTCTTGGTCCGGCTGAACGGGGAGCAGCGCCAGACCTTCGTACTCGTCACCCACGACGCCGCCGTAGCCGACCGCGCCCACCGCACGATCCTGATGCGCGACGGCAACATCACCAGCGACGAGCCGAACGGAAAGGGGGCGTAGGATGGAAAGTCTCTTCGGCGTCCCGACGATGCAGCTCATGTGGATCCTCCTCGCTATTTGCGGCGCGGGCCTCTTCCTGATCATCGCGAGCGCCCTCCGCAACCGCGTATCCTTCAGGATGGCCGCCCGCAACCTGCCGCGCCGCCGCGCCCAGACCGGGCTCGTCGTGCTCGGCCTGATGCTCGCGACCATGCTCTTCTCCGCCTCCTTCACCACCGGCGACACCCTCACCAACTCCCTGCGCCTCCAGTCTTTAGAGAACCTGGGCCAGGTGGACGTGCAGGTGCGGGCCGAGGGCCAGAACTCTTCGGGCGGGCAGCCCTTCGGCGAGACGACCGCCGAACGCGCCCGCTACTTCGACGATGGGATCGCCACACAGGTCCGTGACCGTCTCTCGGACAACGACCGCGTCGCAGGCGTCGCCCCCCTCGCCACCGAGACTGTCCCCGTCACCGCCAGGGGCACGGACCTCAGCGAGCCGACCGTCAGCGTGCTCGGCATCGAAGAAGGCTCCATGCAGGGCTTCGACCGCCTCACGACCGCCTCGGGCCAAACCTTGAGCGTCGGCGACCTCGGCAAGAACGAGGTCTACCTGAGCGCCGACGCCGCCAAGGGTCTCGACGTCGGCGAGGGAGACGTTGTCCGCACCACCCTCGCCCCCGCGCCGGACGCGGGCGTGAAAGCCAACGTCGCCGCTATGGCCGGAGCCGCGGATGCAGCCGCCCTCGCCGCGCCGAAGCCTTCGGAACTGACGGTGGCAGGCATCTACGAGAGGGGGGCGAACCCGTCTACCGCATCGTCCATGGTCATGCCGCTCGAGAAGTTGCAGGAGCGGGTGGGGGAGGAGGGCGGGATCAACTCCGTCCTCATAACCCACGAGGGCCCGGCCGTCGAGGGCGGGACCGGCACGGACGCCACGGTGGACGCCCTCGGTACTGTCCTGCGGGAGAACAACCTCGCCGCCGAGCCCGTCAAGAAGGACGCCATCGAGCAGGCCGACGAGGGCGGGGAGACCTTCACGAGCATCTTTTTGCTCTTCGGGCAGTTCTCCGTGGCCGCCGGTGTGTTGCTCATATTCCTGATCTTCGTCATGCTCGCCGCGGAGCGCAAGCACGAGCTCGGCATCGCGCGGGCCGTCGGGATGCGCAGGGGTCACCTGATGCGCATGTTCGCCTTCGAGGGGGCGATGTACGCCGTGATCGCGAGCGCCATAGGCAGCGTGCTCGGCGTCGGGGTCGGCTGGCTTATGGTGCGCATTCTCGGCGAGGCCTTCGCCGGCTCCGGCTTCGACATCCGGTTCGCCACGAGCCCCGAGAACGTAGTGATCGCCTTCTGCCTCGGCATGGTCCTCACCTTCGCCGTAGTCCTCATATCTTCCTGGCGCGTGAGCCGCCTGAACGTGGTCCGCGCCATCCGCGACATCCCCGAGCCGGACAGGAAAGGCCGCTCGGTGAAGGGCGTGATACTTGCGCTCGCTACCCCGGTTGCGGGCGGTTTGCTGACGTTCCAGGGGCTCAGGGCGGAGCAGATGGGGCTGTACATGCTCGGGCTCTCGCTCTTCATCGTGGGGGCTGCGCTTATCGCTCGCGTGCTGCGGACGCCGGAGCGGATCGCCTTCACGGGCGCCGGAGTACTCCTGCTCGGGCTCTGGCTCTTGCCCGTCTCGTTCGCCCCCGAAGGGATGACCGAGGGGATAGACCTGTTCTTCATCTCCGGGGTGATGATCGTGCTCGCGGGCGTGTGGATCGTGATCCACAACTCCGACCTGCTCCTCGGCGCCATAGTCTTCCTCTTCGGCTGGATAAGAGGTATGCCCCCCGTCCTTAGGGCGGCCGTCTCCTACCCGATGCAGAGCCGCTTCCGCACCGGCATGACCCTCGCCATGTTCTCCCTCGTCGTCTTCACCATCGTCACCATGAGCTTCATAACGGCGGCCTTTGGCTCCATTTTCGAGGATACCGACCGCCTCTCCGGCGGCTACGACGTCCGCGCCGACGCCGGCTACGCGGTCCCCATAAAGGACATGAACGAGGCCCTCAAGAACGCCGAGGGCCTGGACGACGAGGATATCGCCGCCGTCGGGACCTTCACCGGGCTCTCCGTCGCGGCGAAGCAGAGGGACACCGACCGCAAGGCCGACACCCTCTTCGTGCAGGGCGTGGACGGCGGCTACACCGAGAACGTCGGCTACGGCTTCAAGTCCACCGTCTCCGAGTACGACACACGTG
>JALZNL010000161.1 GCA_030857715.1 Actinomycetota bacterium
GTACCCCTGGATCTCCGACCTGGTCGGTGGCCGACGCAACACCGGGATCTGACGCCCCCGAAAGCCTCGCGCCGGTCTCCCCGCTGTCCTATCCTGTCCCCGTGGCCGGTTGGTTGAGACGCGCGTTCGGAAGAAGGGGCGGGCCGGGCCTGCGACTCTCGCAGTCCCTCGGGGCCTTCGCCGGCCCCGGAGAGAGCATCTCCCCCCTGCACGTCTTTTTCGAGGTGACCAACGCCGGGGCGGAGGAGGTCGAGGTGGCCAGGGTCTACGTGTCCGCGAAAGGAGAGCCGCGGCCGGTCTACGAGGGGCCTTTCGGCGGGGATCACGCCCTGCCCTTTACGCTGGCGTCCGGGGAATCCTCCCGGTTCCATGCCCGCGCCAAAGCCCTGGCGGGCGACCTGAAGCGGGCGGGGCACAACGGCCGCCCCCGGGTGATCCTCGTTGTCGAAGACGCTTCGGGGAATCGCAGCGAGAAGGTTTTTCGGTTCAGGGTGGACGAGTACCTGCGGCTGAAGGACGAGTAAGGCGTCAGCGGCAACCCTTCCGCAAGAAACGCCCGTGGTCTTCCGAGGTTTGCCGCTGATACAGAAGACGTCCTTTGGCTGGTCGGAGCAGGCGCCGGGAGGTCTTCCCACGTTTTCGCCCCGGACGCTTGCTCCTAACCGTGCAAGATATTACGATGCCGGAGGGTGAAGAGTGGGGCCGGGGTTTCCGACCGGGACGCCGGACCTCGGGAAAGGAGGAGCATGGCGGAAGCGTTGGGCCGGACGGGCGGGGTTGCGGGGGTCGGGGAGCCTGCTTCAGACGTCTCCGAGGTCATCCTCGGGGCGCTGCGCACGGTCTACGATCCCTGCTGTAAAGAGAAGGAGATATCCGTCGTAGACATGGGTTTGATCGAGTCCATCCAGCTCGACGGGGACGCGGCGAAGGTGGAGCTGGTGCTGACCTCCGGCTGGTGCCCGTTCGCGGTGGACCTCCTTGGCATGATCCAGGATAAGGTCGAGTCGCTGCCGGAGGTCGAAGGGGCCGAGGTCGAGGTTGTCTGGGAGAAGGCATGGAGCCCGGAGCGGCTCTCGGGGCCGGCCCGCGAGAAGCTGCGCTGGATGCCGCCGCCCGCGGCCGTGGCGGACCGCGAGGCCTTTATCCGGGAGGCGAAGGAGATGGCGGCAAGCAGACGGACGCGCGCCGGCGGCGCGCAGGAGGTGGCGGGATGATCGAGGATGCGTTCGTGTTCGACGGCGTTGCGCACCCGTTCAACTTTAGCGAGGAGAACATCTTCGGCAAGGCCGGGCAGATGTTCAGCGGGCACCTGTTCGGTTTCAACCAGGCGCTCACCCCGGATGAGTTGACCCCCTGGACCGCCGAGCAGTGGAACCGCGACTGGTCGGTGGACGACATAGCCTCGCTCATCGACGACTCAGACGTGGACCTGTGCATATCCATGCCGCTGCCGCTGACGGACATGTTCAGGGACGGGCTCTCCTCCTGGGAGAAGTGCGCCGAGCTCGCCGAGCGTTACCCGGACAAGTTCGTCTTCTGGGGCACGGTGAACCCGCTGGAGGGCCGGAAGGCGCTCGACCTGATGGAGGTGCAGGTAAAAGAGTACGGCGCGAAGGCGTTCAAGTTCTACAACACCCGCTACGACTACGGCGAGCAGATCGCGTGGCGGATGGACGACCCGAAGATCGCCTTCCCGGTGTTCGAGAAGATGCTTGAGCTGGACATCAACCTGGCCGGGGTGCACAAGGGCATCCCGCTCGGGCCGCAGCGCATCGAGCATTTGCAGACCTGGGACATGGACGGGTGCGCCGAGCACTTCCCGGACATAAACTTCGTCATCTACCACGTCGGGATGCCGTTCTTAGACGAGACCCTCTACCAGCTCATCCGCTGGCCCAACCTCTACGCCTCGCTCGCGGCGACCATCAACCTAATCGACCGCGCGCCCATGCAGTTCGCCGAGATCCTCGGCAAGCTCCTGTTCTGGGCCGGCGAGGACAAGATCGTCTGGGGATCGGAGACGCCAGTCTTCACCCCGCAGTGGGCCATCGAGAAGTTCTGGGCGTTCGAGATCCCCGAGATGATCCACAAGGGCTACGGCGTCCCCCCGTTCACCAGGGAGGCCAAGCGCAAGATCCTCGGCGAGAACCTGCTCCGCCTACACGGCATGGAGAGGCCCGCGAGCGTGGCAGGCTAACCGCAGGACGAAAACGCGCGCAAGGGCGATGAGCGTAGCCAGGAGCGGGCGTTCATGACTCACCGAGCAGACGGGCTTCCAACCACGAGTTGCGGAACGCTCCGCGCGGGTCGAGCCGCTCGACCAGACGGACGAAGTCGGGCATGCGCTCGTAGAGCGGGGCGATCGCCGTCGCATCCGCGTCGAAGAGCTTGCCCCAGTGCGGGCGTGCCCCGAATGGGGCGAGCACGGTCTCGAGTTGGACGAGCACGTCCTCGACCGCGTCTCGCTCGTGCTTCCAGGTGAAGTGGATGCAGGCGGTGTCTTGCCCGTAGCTCGTGCTCATCCATAGCCGGTCCGCGGCCACCGTGCGGATCTCGGAGACCTGCAAGATCGGTCGGATCTTGTCTGCGAGGGTGCGCACGGCCTCTATGGCCTCCACGGCGTGCCGGCGCGGGAGCAGGTACTCCGACTGCAGCTCCTCACCGCTGCTCGGCGTAAAGCCCATGCGGAAATGCGGCAAGCGGTCGGACCAGGGGCCGGGCCTGCCCAACTGCGGCGTGCAGGAGGCCGCGTCGAGGCCAAGGATCGGGTGCCGGTCAACCGCCGCCGCAACCGCGCCGAAGAGGTCACTCTCTACCTGCTCGGTCCCATCCGTCACCCGGCTCTTGACCCAGACCTGATCTGTGGTCCCGCCCCAGCGGGTAAAGACGCTGACACTGTAGCCGCGCGAGGTGATCCCGTCGAAGTGCTCGAAGAGGGCCTCCCAGCTCAGGCCTTCAAAGACCCGCTGGCGCACCTCGTAGGCGGGCTCCACGTCCAGGGTGATCCTGGTAACCGCACCAAGGGCGCCAAGCCCGACCACGAGGCCGTCGAAGTCGGGCTCGCCTTTGGAGGCCTCGACGATCTCACCGCCGGACGTCACGAGCTCGAGGCCCGCGACCGCGGTCGCGAGGTTGCCGTTCGTGTCGCCCGAACCGTGCGTCGCCGTCGCCACGGCGCCTGCAACAGAGATGTGGGGAAGCGACGCGAGGTTGTGCAGGGCCACACCTTCCGCACCCAACGTCTCCACCAGCTCGCCGTACTTCAGGGCCGCGTTGAAGGAGACCGTGCCTGCTTCATGGTCGACGACCACGTCCGTGGGCATGTCCTCAAGCGTTACGAGCTCCGAGGAGTCGGCGATGTCGTTGAACGAGTGCCGGGAACCCAGGACGCGCACACGGGGTGCGTTGGCGATGATCTCCTGCACCTGCTCGATCGTCGATGGCCGGTGCAGCTTCTCCGCCCGGTACGTGTAATTGCCGGCCCAGTTCCTCCCTGGAGAACGATCTTCGGTCATCGCCACGCTCTTCCTCCTGCCCTCGGAGTCCCGGTTCGTTCGCCGACAAGAAGCCCGGCTTTGGATATACCAGATCTGCTTCCTCCAGGGCCAGACCGTATTCGAGCAATGCCGCTTGCCCAGAGACCATTAGAGCCGCTGATAACCACCTTCCCATCCTACCCTCGACGTTGCTACACAAGGGCTCGGCTAGCAATCGTCGAGCTGATTCCTGGTCTAAATTTTCCCCGCAAAGTAGCCGTTCTTTCGAGTGGAGCCGAGGGGATTCGAACCCCTGACCTCCGCCGTGCAAAGTCAAGCCCTCTATATCGCAAACGTTCACAGTTGTTCAGAAACGCCTTCAAAATGCCGGTTCCGGCTCTAGCAACACTCGCGTCTGTTCGCCGTTGTTCGCGTAGGTTGGTGTACTTCTGGTGTAAACAACCTCAGCGGAGTACCAAGACCGTCTCATTCCCGTATGATCGCCAGCCTACTTCCGGCCGCTGTTATTTACGCATCAACCGGTGCCTTCCTCCCATCCTTCCCTCACCTTCGCCTGGGCTACCCTTCGTCTTGGGTCCAGCCGAACTCCTCCCACATCCGGGCCGGTATCAGGTGGTCGATCCGGTCGAGCACGAAGTTCGGCTTGCTCTCGTCGCTCTCGGCGGCGAGCGTCTCGGCGGTCGTCTCCCCCGTCAGAACCACCGCCGAGGCCATGCCGGCGTCGAGCGCCATCCGGATCTCGGTGTAGAGCCGGTCGCCGGCAACGATGCACCCGGACGCCCCTAGCCCGAGCATCTCCATGACGGTCTCGAGCATGATGGGGTCGGGCTTACCGACGTTGACCTCGCACTTGATGCCGGTGCACGCCTCGATGGCGCCGACTATCGCCGCCGCGTCCGGCTCGCCGCGGCCTCCGGGTAGCGGGCAGTAGCGGTCGGGGTTGGTGGTGACGAGACGGGCCCTCTTGTGGAACCAGATGGCGTCGAAGGCGATCTGGAGCTTGCGGTAATCGAACGCGCGGTCGTAGCTGGCTATGACGATGTCGATCTCCTCGGCCCTCTCAGACATCCTGATCCCGGCCTCCCGAAGTGAACGCTTGAGGGGCTCCTCCGAGATCGGGAAGACGGTGGCTTCGGGGTGGTTCCGTAGGAGCCACCGCGTCATGGTGACGACGGTGTTGACGACCTCGTCCTGCGGAGTGGGGAGCCCGAGCCTGGTAAGCTTCTCCGCGTACATCTTCGGGCTTTTGGTGGGGTTGTTGGAGAGGAAGACTACCCTTTTTTCGAGCTCCCGCAGCTTCCCGATGAGGCGCTTCGCCCCGGGCAAGAGGTCGTCGCCCAGGTAGATGGTGCCGTCGAGGTCGAAGACGTAGCCCTCGTAGAGCTTATCGGGAAGCGGCAAAGTTCCAGAAGGCCCGGTCTCCGTCACCCCCGGGCAGCTTTCCCGGCAGGTTTCGACGCCTCTGGCTCCGCGGGTGGCCTCGGGCCGCTTCTCTGGTCACCGCCGGCCTCCTTCTTCGCGGCCACGGCTAGCGCGTCGGCCCGGTCGTTGCCGCTCTTGTGCGCCCCGCCGGTCTTCGAGTGCCCCTTGACCTTCCTCCACCGCACTTCCCGGTGGCGCTGCACCGCTTTCAGGAGCCTCTCCCACAGGTCCTTGTTCGCCACAGGCTCTTTGCGGTGGTTGAGCCATCCGTTCTCTCGCCACTTCTCGTACCATCCCCTCCTCATGCAATTGACGAGGTAGGACGAGTCTGAGTAGACGGTTACCACGTGCCCCTCGTCTATCGTCTCCAGGGCGACGCATGCTGCGGTCACCTCCATCCTCAGGTTGGTGGTGTCCTGCTCGCCGCCGCGGATCTCCTCGGTCTTCCCTCTCCAGGAGACAACGGTCCCGTAGCCTCCTGGTCCACGGGAGCCGGTTGATGCCCCGTCCGTGTAGGCGTAAGCCTCCGGCTCAGGCAAGGGCGCCGGCCCTCTCGCTTATCTCCCCTGCGCTCATCCCTGTGGTCCCTCCTCGTTTGGATCCCCTGCAGCCACTCGTCGGTGGGCTTCATGGGATGCCGGCGGCCCGACGAACGCGAGAGCCGGAAGCGGCTACTCGGCAGACGAGAAGGCACGTACGCCGAGACCGACCGGACGGCTCCTCGACCCGGTTTCTTCGATCATGCTCCTAGTCCTATTGGACGCGCTGATGCCACCCGTGCGCTCCCTCCGCAACCCGTTCAGCGCCTCGGCGAGCGGCTTGCCGAGGAGGCCCTGCTTCCCCCGCGTAAGCTCGCCGATGGCGAAGTACGCCTCTTGCTCGCGGGCGCACGGTTCGCAGAAGAGTATGCCCCGGATCTCCACGACCGCCAGATGGAGGCAAGGATGCTCCGTCTTGCTTCCTACCTGGCACGATCCCGGCTTCGTCATCGCCTCGATCAAGAGGCCCTCCTTCCCACGAACATGGCACGCTATTGCTACTAATAATTCTCTTCTGCGACGCTAGTGGGTCACTTGGCTCGCGTGTCGCCATTTCTCCACGATGCTCCTCCGCCTTCGTATCGGCCTTCGCGTACAGGCTCCGCTACCTCCCAGTGCATGCCGTCTCTT
>JALZNL010000162.1:0-4989 GCA_030857715.1 Actinomycetota bacterium
GGCCGGGTTCTATGACCGCGACCTCTACGCCGAAGCCTGCGACCTCGAAGCGGAGTGCGTCGCTTATGGCCTCGACGGCGTACTTTGTCGCGTGGTAGTAGCCGCCGCCGGGGAAGGTGAGCCTGCCGCCCATAGAGGAGATGTTGACGATCCTGCCGTATCCCTGCCGGCGCATCCCGGGGAGCGCGAGTTGGCACATCCTCACCAGCCCGAACACGTTGGTCTCGAACTGCCGGCGCACCTTCTCCATCGAGACCTCCTCGACCGCCCCGGACTGGCTGTAGCCCGCGTTGTTGACGAGGACGCCGACGGACCCCTCGCGCCGCTCGACCTCTTCGACGGCGGCCCGCATGGAGGCTTCGTCCGTGACGTCCAGCGGGAGTAGCTCGCAGCCGCGGTCGGCGAGAGGTCCTATCTTCTCGACGTCGCGCGCCGTGGCGTAGACCTTCCAGCCGGAGGACGCCAGGCGTTCGGCCGTCGCGCGGCCGATGCCGGTGGAGCAGCCCGTGATCAGGACGGCCGTAGAGACGGCCATCCCTAGCCGTCCACGACGGTCAAGGAGATCCTGCTCGGCCGTCCCGCGTCGTGGAAGATGGTCTGGTGGGCGACCTCCGCACGGTCCGAACGGACGGCGCTCTCGCCGGTGTTGAGGTTCCGCTCCCATCTGGGATGCGAGCTGGAGGTGATCTCTACCCTCAACCTGTGGCCGACTTTGAACGTGTTGCCGGTAGCCCAGAGGTCCACGCAGTACTCGTACACCCCGCCAGGCTCGATGGGGGAAGGCGGGGTGGGGGCAATGACGCCGGGGGCCGGGTAGCTCTCCCTGGCGCTGGCCCGGACGATGCCGTCGCAGATCCCGATGGCCCGTCCGTCCGGGTGGACGTCCACCAGCCGGGCGACGAAGTCCGTGTCGGGGGCGGAGGAGGCCGCGAAGATCGTCGCGTACACCGCGCCAAGCACGGTGTAGTCCTCCGTCAGTGGCTCGCTCGTGTACGTCAGGACGTCGGGACGGTCCTCGATCCCACGCTGGTCGCGGGCGCCGGGACCGTGGATCGGGGCCATCAGCGTTGGGCCGCCGAGCGTCGGAACGAGGTCTGTGGGATCGTAGTCGTACTCGCCCGGCTCTTCTCCGTTCTCGCCGGGCTCCCGCGTGAGCAGCCCGCCGGAACGGAGATGCCAGTCCTCGGTGCGGGAGCCGGGGGGCGGCCACTCGTCGTAGCCGCGCCAGCGATTCTCGCCCATCACGAAGACCTGGACGGGCGGCGTGGCTTCGAGCGCGGAGTCGTCGCCCTTGAGGGTGGCGTCGAACCAGCGGAGGTGCCTGTCGGTCAGGTCGCCGCGGTAGTTCACGAACGCCCCCATCGAGCCGAGGCCGAAATCCAGGTCGCCGAAGGTGCTGCCAAAGTCCGCGTGGGTCCAGGGGCCGACGAGCAGGTGCGGCGGTCGCATCCCTGCCCCCTCAGAGCGAATTTTCATGGCCTCATACTGCCGGATCGTCTCCCCGATAAAGCAGTCGTACCAGCCGCCGATGTGGAAGGTGGGGGCGTCCACCCGGTCGTACTTGCCGTCTATGTTGAGGTGGTCCCAGCCCGGATCTTCCACCCCGCGCTCGAAGCCCCCCCGGACGAACGGCACGACGCCGTCGGGATTCGGGAGGTCCGAGAGTGGCAGCACGTCATAGCCGCCGCCCGCGAGAAGGGCGTCTATGACCCCGACGAGATCGGGCAGCTTCTCGCCGATTTTCTCCGGTTCCTCCCGGTACTTGCGGAAGAGCGCGTTCGGGGCGATGGCCGCCTGCGCCCAGTAGAACATGATCCCGACCTCCTGCACCCCGCCGCGCATCTGCGCCCCGTTGAGGTGGTTTCCCCACGTGATGCCCGGCACCATGCTCTTGAGAGAAGGTGGCCGCATGACGGCCGCCTGCCACTGGGTCTTGCCGAAGTACGAGAGACCGAACATCCCGACGCGGCCATCCGAACCGGGGAGCTTCGCCGCCCACTCGACGGTGTCGTACCCGTCCTCGTACTCGTTCGCGAACGGCACGAACTCGCCCTCTGAAGCGTAGCGTCCCCGCACGTCCTGGACCACCACTATGTAACCGGCCCGCACGGCCTTTACGGGATCGAAGTACGTGGGATCCCGGGGGAGGTCCTTGCCGTAGGGCAACCGGGTCAGCAAGACCGGGTACTCGCCGTCGTCCGCCGGGCGGTAGACGTCTGACCTCAGGACCGCGCCGTCCCGCATCTCCGCCGGCACGTTCTTCTGGATGGCCATCTCCCACGTCGGACCCAAAACGAGCTTCCCTCCCACAATCAAGTGCAACCCCGCCTGAGTCTACCTGAACCACCGATTATGCTCACCGCTGTCTGAACCGCCGACCTCGATCACCGCGACCCCGCTTTATTTGACCAATCGTTCCAGTTTGTATATTTTGGTGTCGTTGGCCGGAGTCGAGAGAGGGGCGGAGGGTTTTGGGGTCTGAGAGGTCGGGGTGGTGGCGGGCGCCGGCGTTCGTGGTGTTGTGTGGGTGTTTGATCGCCCTGATCACCTACGGGTTGAGGACGAGCTTCGGCCTCTTCGCCGCCCCTATTAGCGAGGGCCGCGGCTGGTCACCCGAAGTCTTCGCCCTCGCCATCGCTATCCAGAACATCGTCTGGGGCCTAGGCCAGCCGTTCGCCGGCGCCGTAGCCGACCGCTACGGCTCAGCGAGGATACTCGCTGCGGGTGGTGTGGTCTACGGCGCGGGTGTGGCGCTGATGGCCGTGAGCCCGACGCCCGCCGCTTTCCATCTAACGGCCGGGGTGCTCGTTGGCCTCGGGCTCTCGGGCGGCTCCTTCACCATCGTCATAGCCGCCCTCGGCCGGCTGGTGCCGGAGGAGAAGAGCTCGCAGGCGATGGGGCTCGCGACCGCGGCAGGCTCGCTCGGGCAGTTCGCGTTCGCCCCGCTGGGCCAGGTCTTTCTCGCGGACTACGGCTGGCAGTCCGCCCTGCTCCTGCTCGCCTGCTTCATGGTCCTGGTCCCGGCGCTCGCCGTCGCCCTGAAGGGCCGGGGCGAGGGTGGGACACGGGCGACGGACGGGCCTGAATTGCCCGCCCGGGACGCGGTGCGGCAGGCGTTCGGGCACGGCAGTTATTTGTTGCTGGTGGCGGGGTTCTTTGTCTGCGGGTTTCACGTGGCGTTTATCACGACGCATTTGCCGGCGCACATCGCGGACGTTGCGGGGCATTCGCACGGGGGGCACGCCGGGATGAACACCGCTGGGCCCGCGATCGCGGCCTGGGCGCTGGCGCTTATAGGGCTTTTCAACATCGTGGGGTCGTATGGTTCCGGGGTGTTGGGAGCCAGGTACAGCAAGCGGGGGTTGCTGGCCGGCATTTATCTGGCGAGGGCCGGTGTGATCTGGCTCTTCATCACCCTGCCGCCGACGCCGACGGTCGTGCTAATCTTCGCCGCCGCGATGGGCGTCCTCTGGCTCTCGACGGTGCCGCTGACCTCCGGGCTCGTGGTGGTGATGTTCGGGACGCGGCACCTCGGTACGCTCTTCGGGATAGTCTTCCTCAGCCACCAGGTCGGGGCGTTCCTCGGCGTCTGGCTCGGCGGGGTCGCCTTCGAGCAGACGGGCTCTTTCAACCCGGTCTGGTGGGCCGGCATCGCCCTCGCCGTCATCGCCGCCGCCCTCCACTGGCCCATCGTGGAACGCCCCGCCCCCCGCTTCGCCGCCTCCCCACAACCGGAGAGTTGAGAGAGCGTTGCCGAGAACAAAGCAGTTCGAACCGCAGGAGGCGCTCGACGCGGCGATGCATCTGTTCTGGCGCAAGGGATATGGGGCGACCTCGATGCGCGACCTGCTCGACGCGATGTGCATAGGACGCGGCAGCTTCTACGACACCTTCGGCGACAAGCACGCCCTCTTCCTCGCCGCCCTCGACCGCTTCGAGGAAGCGCGGACCTCGTGGTTCGACGAGGCGTTGGAGGGTTCCGGCCTGGACGGTATAGAGGAGGTCTTCCGGCGGACGGTCGATGGCCTCGTCGGGTTCGAACCGAGAAGGGGATGTTTTCTGGCGAACACCGCCGTCGAGCTCGCCCCGCACGATGCGGAGGCGGCGGCGAGGATCTCGCGCTACGTCCGGCGCACCGAAGAGGCCTTCACGGGCGCCCTCGTCCGCGCGCAAGGGGCCGGGGAGATCCCGGCAGAAGGCGACCCGAAAGTCCTCGCCCGTTTCCTCGTGAGCAACCTGCACGGCCTGCGCGTGCTGGCCAGGGCGGGGTCGGACCGCCGGACCCTCGAAGACGCCGCCCGCGTCGCTCTCCGAACTTTGCGCTAACCTCTCGCGCGACGGACCAGGAAAGCCAGCGCGGCGATCATCCCCGCCACGGCCAGGACTGGCGCCGCAGCGGAGAGTGTCCGTAGCGCCCTTGTGCTGCGCTGCAGCCCGGCCGCGTCAATCAGGCGAGGGAACGGCTTGGCGGGTCCCGGCATGCTGAGGAAGTCGCACAACGACCCTCGTTTCATACCTCGCCATAGCCGACGCTCCGCCCTCTCCGCTTCCAGCTTTCGTGTGGCAGCCCGAAAGAAATCAAACGGGCGGAAGAACTAGCGCCGCGTCCCCGAGATGCACCCCACGTTTTTCGTAAGGGGTTCCCGCCAGAGCCTTCAGCAGCTTTCTATCCGCAGTCACCACCACCGTGTCCTCCGACTCCGCGATAGCCACGAAGAGAGCGTCGTAGATGATGCACCCGCTGCGGGCCGCGATCTCGACGGCCACCGGCATTAGCGGCAACACCTCGCCCATGATAAGCGGGGACTCCTCGAAGGCGTCCCAGTAGTCTCGGACCTCCTCCAGGGTCAGCTCGAACCGCCGGTGCCGCTGCCAGAGCACGTTCCAGAACTCGGGCTCTATCGTGTCCGGCGCCAAGAGAACGACGTCCCCGCGCTCCCCCGCGTCCAGAACCGCCAAGGCCTCGTCTTCCAGTTCTTCGGTTGGGTA
>JALZNL010000162.1:4999-6041 GCA_030857715.1 Actinomycetota bacterium
CACTTGACCGCCACGTTGGTATCCACCACGAGGTAGTCGGGGCCGTTAGGGTCGCTCAACCCGATTCGCGGTCGCGACGGATGATGTCGGTGCTGTCGTCGAAGCGCCTCCCCTGGTCCTTCAGTCTGTCCTTTATGCCGCGGGCCCGGGCGCCGGCGCTCTTGGCGGTCACGAAGCGTCCGCTGATAGCGGAGCGGTAGCTGCCGCCCTTGCCACCCCCGGAGCTTTTGCCCTTGCCGGCTTTCCCACCGCTCGACCCTTTGCCCTTAGCCACCTACACTACCTCCAAAACCCACGCTGCCGCGCCCGCTCCCCCTCGTCCGCGCCCGGGCGACGCCCGCGGAGCGTGCGGACCTCATGACAGAGATCTTCTTCTCGGCCCTCTCCAACCGCTCGCCCGCTAACCGCTCCACGTCGGCCGGGTTCAAGAGCCAGCCCAGGGAGGTCCTCACGGCGTCGAGCTTCCCTTCACGCGCAAGCTGCGTCACCCACTGGCCGGAGGTGCCGAGCACCGCTCCGGCCTCCGATGGCGACAGCCAGTTCTCGACCTCCCTGACCCCGCCTTTTGCTCTCTCGACCATGCCGCTCTCCTTCTCTAGCCTTGGAGGGAATATGTCCATACGCAGCAGTCTCCAAACAAGTTTCAGACTCGAAAGTAAGTTTCTAACGAAATAGTACTTTAAGAACCACAGTCGCTGGCTATACTGTGAGGGTCGGCAAGCTACAGCCACCCGAACCTATAGGGTTGGGGCGAGGGGGTGAGATTATGGCTAGAGGCAAGAGCTCCGGGGGCAGGTCGTCCGGCAAGGGCAAGACCCGTTCGGCGATCAGCGGGCGCTTCGTTACCGCGGTGCACGGTAGGCGCTCCCCCAACACGACCGTCAAGGAGAGCGATTAGCTCCCGGGCGGTACGGTAGTTGTCAGCGCAGAGGGTTTAGGTTTGGCCCGAGACTTATCGGGACGAGGTCCATACCTAAGCCCTCCATTTACTGCTCCGACGCCACTCTCCCATGCACTTTATCGTAGGGACGCTTCGCAGCCG
>JALZNL010000163.1 GCA_030857715.1 Actinomycetota bacterium
TCCTCGCGGTTGACGGCCGCGGCGAAGCTCTTCTGCTTCATCTTCTTGCGCACGCTCTTGGCCTTCATGCCCTCCAGCCTCTCCGGCCGCATGAGGGCGCAGGCCACGATAAAGCCCGAGAGTTCGTCCACGGCGTAGAGCGTCCTGGACATGGGGGTGTCGCGCGGCGTGTCCAGGTAGTCCGCGTGCCCCTCTATGGCGTGGAGCACGTCCTCCGGGTAGCCCCGCCTCCGAAGCTCCGCCACCCCGACCAGCGGGTGCTCCTCCGGGGTGGGATGCTTCTCGTAGTCCATGTCGTGCAGGAGACCCGTCGCCCCCCACTTCTCCTCGTCCTCGCCAAACTTCCTCGCGTAGGCTCGCATCGCGGCCTCGACGGCGAGCATGTGCTTGCGCAACGAGTCGCCCTCCGTCCACTCACACATCAAGTTCCAGGCGTCGTGACGGTCTATGGTCATAGGCTCCTCTTCGCACGGTCTCCGTTCATGGCCGCTTATTCTACCGACCGCTACCGTACGAGAGGCCGGGGCGAAAGCCCCGGCCTCTGGGAGAACCTGCGGAGGTGACAGAGGGTTACTCCTCGTCGTCGCCCATCGGCAGCGCGAGCCTGAGCCCGTCGTTGTTGGAGTCGGCGTCGTTGGGGTTGGTCTCGGTGATCCTGCCCCACGATATACCGGCGCGGAAGGTATGTATCTATGCCAGGTGGGCTCTTGTGTGGGGCCGAGCGAGACCGCTCCTTGCTTGCTCGAAAACGTAGGACCCTTGTCGTACCCTCCCCTTGGCGGCTCGGATGCCCCCGTGCCCGCAGTTGCGTGGCTTTGCGAAGCGCAGTATGGTGGACGTATCTGTATAAAAGTATCAATCCTCTTGCACTCTGGAGAAGATCGACAAAGATCGGTAGGCCGGTACCGCTAGCCGCGGTAGGAGATGTTTATGACGCCTTGGGGGGAGTTGGTCTGTTGGACGGAGCGGGTGGTGTTGCCGGCTATGAGGATGATCTTGAGCGCCCCCTGGCCGTCGTCGCGCTTCTGTATGCGGCACGATAGTTCACGCCCGCGGGGGTCGAAGGTGAAGCGTTTGGGGACCTGACCGTCCAGGACGCTCTGCTCGTCGCCGACCGAGCAGAGGCCCGAGAAGGTGGTCTTCGGGCCGCCTTCCAGCCGCAGCACGACCTCCGGCTGCCCGCCGGGCTCTTCGCCGAGCGTTATCTTCGGCGGACCTTCCGCCGTGGTCTCCGGGCCGGACGTGGGAGACCTGGTCTCTCCCCGGGGCTCCCGTTCGTCTTTCGGATCGTCGGATCTCTGCCCTGTGTCTCCGGAGCAGGCCCCGACGAGGAGCAGGACCGCGAACAGCAACGTCGCGGCTGGCGCCACGGATGATCTCTTCAAGCCGACAAAGTCTCCCACGGGGGTGTATTTTAGCCGACCGGTCCCGCGCGTTCCGGCCCCCCTCCGCTGGCGAGCTCCCGCGCCCTGAGCAGCACGGCGTCGAGCATCGGCGGGGTCAGGACGCCGGTGAAGGTGTTCTGCTGGGAGGGGTGGTAGCAGCCAAGGAGGGTCAGGCTCCCGGCCCGAGCCTCCGCGCCGTGGCCGAACTTCGGCTTCGGCCTGACGTTGCGCAGGCGCAGCGCCGCGTCCCAGGCGAACGCGCCGAGGCAGACGAGGACTTCGGCTTCGAGAAGATCCAGCTCGCGGGCGGCGTAGGGGAGGCAGGCGTCGCGTTCGGCGGGGGTCGGCTTGTTCTGCGGCGGGGCGCAGCGGACGGCGGCCGTGATCCAGAGCCCAGAGAGACGAACGTCGTCCTCTACCGTCCTCGAGACGGCCTTGTCCGAGAACCCCGTCCGGTAGAGCCCCTCGAAGAGGAAGTCCCCGGATCGATCTCCCGTAAAGAACCGTCCGGTCCTGTTCGCTCCGTGCGCCGCCGGCGCGAGCCCGAAGACCACCACCCGCGCCGCCGGGTCCCCGAAACCCGGCACCGGACGCCCCCAGTACTCCCAGTCTCTGTAGGCCGCCCGCTTTTCCCGGGCCACCCTCTCCCGCCACTCGACCAGCCGCGGGCAAGCGCGGCAGGAAGTCACCTCGCGCTCTAGCACAGCCAGTTTCCTGCCGCGCAGCACGCTACGGCCTTCGGCCTAAGCTTGTCAGCACGCCGTCTTCGACGGCTCTCAGCACGCTCCCTCCGGTCGCTCTCAGCACGCGGCCTTGCAGGCCGCTTTCAGCTTTTTTGGTGGGTGGTGTCGTCCAAGCGCCGCGCGGACCTTCACCCTGACGCCGCTGTTCAGAACAGTTCCTCACGCGGGAATCGGTCAATCTCGAGCAGTTCTAGCTGAAAGCCGCCGTCAGGCGGCGTGCTGAAAGTGCCCGAAGGGCACGTGCTGAAAGCGGAGGCGCAGCCGGAGCGTGCTGAAAGCCCGCGAAGCGGGCGTGCTGCGACGACCGAAGGGAGGAGCATCATGCGCCGAATCGGTTGAGCTTCAGAGCGTGGCCCATGAGGTAGCCCATGATCTCCTCCGCCGGGAACACGCCGAGGGAGCCGCCCGCGCACGGCCGCTCGCCGAAGCGGTCCGCCGTCGGAAGGGTGTAGGGCGAGTTGACGAGGACCGGCACCCCGTGCCAGGAGTGGCTCTTCATCTTCGCCGGGGTGGCGTGGTCGCCGGTCACGGCCAGGGCGCCGGGGCCGAGGTCCATCAGGCCCGGGATCTGGGCGTCGACCTCCTCTATGGCGGCGGCTTTGCGGTCGAAGTCGCCGTCCTCGCCGGCCGCGTCGGTCGGCTTGATGTGGAGGAAGAAGAAGTCGTGGGCGTCCCAGCTCTGCTTTAGCGTCTCGAACTCGCCGGCGATGCCCTCGCCCTCTTTGAGAAGCGCCATCCCCGCGAGGCGGGCGAGGCCCTTGTACATGGGGTAGCTGGCGATGGCGGCGGCGTTCAGCTTGTAGGCCTCCTCGAAGGAGGGGAGGGCAGGGTGCATCCCGAAGCCGCGCAAGAGGACCGTGTTCGCCGGGTGCTGGTCGGCCAAAACCTCGTTCGCCTTCTCCACGAAGGAGTTCGCGAGATCGGCGCTCTTCCTGGCCTCGGGTGAGTCGTCGTGGGGCTGGACGGGGAGCGGTGCGAGGCCGACCCGTTGGGGGTCGGTGTCGGAGAGCTCGCCCGAGAACCCCTCGCCCCGGAAGACCGCGACCGCCCTGTACTCTTTCTCGTGGACGATGGAGACCTCGACGCCGTCGAGCTTCAGGTTCTCGTTGAGGAGTTGTACAAGCTCCTCGCCCTTCTCAGAAGGGATGCGGCCGGCGCGGCGGTCGGAGATCTTGCCCGAGCCGTCGAGGGTGGCGAAGTTTATGCGGGCGGCGAGGTCGCTCTTCTGGAGGTCGAAGCCGACGCCGAGCGCCGAGAGGACTCCGCGGCCTACCTGGAAGCGGAGGGGATCGTAGCCGAAGAGGCCGAGGTGGCCGGGTCCGCTGCCGGGGCTCACGCCGGCGGCCACCGGGCGGGAGAGGCCGAGGTCCGAGCGGGTGGCAAGGGCGTCGAGGTTCGGGGTGTTGGCGGCTTCCAGCTCCGTCGCGCCGCCCGGCTCCATCGGGAGGCCGCCGAGGCCGTCCACGACCAGCAGCACGATCTTCGACTCCGTCTCCACCGACAGCTCGCGCATGAGGTTGAGGTCCAAAACGAGGTGTCCTTTCCTTCTCCTTACGGAGCCGGAAGTCTAGCAAAGCGCATGGTTATAATCTCCGGGCCAACGACGCCGGGAGAGGACGCGGATGAAGGTAGAGACCATAGACCTGAACTTTCTGGGGACGGAGCAGGTCATTGCCTCCTTCCTCCTGCTCGGCGAAGGCTCGGCGGCCATCGTCGAGACGGGACCTACGAGTTGCCTGGAGCACCTCAAGGGCGGCCTGAAGACCAGCGGCGTCTCCCCCGAGGACGTGCGGGAGGTCTTGCTGACGCACATCCACCTGGACCACGCGGGAGCATCGGGGCACCTGGCCGAGATCCTGCCCAACGCGACGTTCTACGTGCACGAGCTCGGGTACCCGCACCTCGCGGACCCGTCCAAGCTCGTCAAGAGTGCGACCCGGATCTACGGGGAGCGGATGGACGAGCTCTGGGGGGAGGCGCGTCCGGTGCCGGAGGGGAGGATCGTGGTCCTTGGCGACGGGGACGAGGTCGAGGCCGCGGGGGGGCGCCTCGTCGCCCACGACACACCGGGCCACGCCTACCACCACCTGGCGTACCTGGAGCCCGACTCGGGTTCGCTCTTCGCGGGGGACGTGGCCGGCATCCGGCTCCCGGGACAGTCCTACGTCCGGCCGCCCACGCCGCCGCCCGAGATCGACGTCGAGGCCTGGGTGCGGAGCATAGGGGTGATGCGCAAGATATCCTCCCGTACCCTCCATCCCACCCACTTCGGCCACTACGACGACGTGGACCGGCACCTCTCAGAGCTCGAGCAGCGCCTCCAGGACTGGCTCCTTTTTGTCGAAGAGCGGGCCGACGAGGGCGCCTCGCGGGAGGAGATCTCCGAAGAACTGAGGATAAAGGGCGACGCCGAGATGCTCGCCGAGGGCGCCGCCCCCGAGGAGTCCGAGCACTACGACCTCGCCGGAAACTACGAGATGCTGACCGCCGGGATCTTGAGGTACGTGGAGAAGCGCCGCAAAGAGGGCTAGCCGGCAGGCGGCGGCCTTCGCTTTTGTCCGGGATGTGTTGCGGCGGACTTCGGGGTATCATGTGCCCGTAATCGCCTGGCCGGGGGGCGCAGGTTCGTCTGCGGTCGTGGCACACTATAGGCCTGGATGGTAATGAGCGGCGAGAACAGAGACCCGCAAGCCGAACCCGAGATAGGCCGGAGTCTGGAGAGGGCCCGCGAGAGCAGGGGCCTCTCACTCTGGCAGGTCGAGCAGGAGACCAGGCTCCGGTCCCGCTACCTCCGCGACCTCGAACGGGAAGACTTCGACGTGCTGCCTGCCGTCTACGTCCTCGGCTCCCTCAAGACCTACGCGGACTTTCTCGGCCTGGACGGCGCGGCCCTCTCCCGGCAGCTCAAGGCCCGGCTCGTCGAGCCCGCCGAACCGGACGTCCCAGCCCAACCCGTGGCGCTCGGGGGGACGCGGGGCGAGGACGACGAGCACGAGGCCGTCCCGGCGCCGGCCGTCGGCTTCGACCAGTTGTTCCTCGGCATGGGTGTGATCCTGATCTCCATCCTCGCTGTGATGACCCTCGTCGCCGCCGTTGCCCAGGGCGACGAATCTCCCGTGTCCCAGGTAAACGAACCCTCGACCCCCGAAATCCCCTCCGAGATAGCCCTCGCCGGAAACGTGCAGGACGCAGGCAACGCGAAAAAGGACGCAGACGGCGTGCGTAGCACGGACGAAGACAAAGAAGACCGGCCCGAGGAGGGGCCCGAAACGTCGAAAAACGGCGAAGACGGGAAGGACCAGGATGACGGAGAAGCCCAGGGCGAGCCGCAAGCGGCCTCCTTCTTCGACGGAGTAGAGTTCACCCCCGTGACGCCATCTTCTTCCGCTTCGGCCGCTTCGGCTTCGGCCGCCTCGGCTTCGACGGCCCCGCCGTCGGCGAGCCCCGCGCCATCGATCCCCACAGCGTCGAGCCCCGCGCCATCGATCCCCACACCGTCGAGCCCCGCGCCGTCGAGTTCTGCGCCGGCAACCGTGAAGCCCGACGATGCCCCGGCCTCCCCCGCGCCGACGGAGACCGAATCGTCCTCGAAGCCGGCCTACGGTGGCCCTGACGCGGCCCCTGCCGCCTCCGGCAGGGACGCGCCTTCCCAACCGGAGGGCGGAGAAGAACGGGCGACGCCGTCGTCTTCCGGTTCCGACTCTGACCGGATCTCCGCCGAAGTAGATAGAGTAGTAGACGAGGTCTTCGAGGACGCGGGTCTCGACCGGTAGCCGCCATCGCTGCAGACGCCCGAACGTTCGCGCCGGCGAAGCCCAAAATGCTCGGAACGTCTCCGGGGGGCTACGAGCCTCTGCCCCCAAAACCTTCGGCGGGAGGCCTT